>JBIIQR010000065.1:0-6957 GCA_044341985.1 Burkholderiaceae bacterium | reverse complement strand
GTATCGGCTCAATCTCTTAACTATTGGTGACTATTTCAAGCAGCGCTATAACCGTCCTGTTGAAGTCATCGTATCCCTATGTATAGTGATTTCCTATTTGGGTTGGGTATCAGCACAAATCACAGCGTTGGGCTTAGTGTTTAGTGTGCTGACCAATGGAGTTATATCAATATCGGCAGGGATGATCATTGGCGCTGCCATTGTTTTGGTATACACGCTATTCGGTGGTATGTGGTCGGTTGCGCTGACGGATGCATTTCAAATGTCTCTGATTGTGATCGGTATGGTGTACATCGCATGGGATATCGCTGGTGATGCGGGTGGTGCGCAGGCCGTAATTCAGCACGCAAGCAATGCAGGTAAGTTACGCCTTTTTCCCGAGCCTACGCTTGCAGCATGGCTGGGTTTTGTGGGTATGGGCGTTACTATCATGCTAGGTTCCATACCGCAGCAAGACGTGTTTCAGCGGGTGATGTCTGCTCGCTCTGAAAATGTGGCGGTAGCGGGCGCTGTGATTGGAGGTTCTTTGTATTTTTTTCTAGCCTTCATACCTATGTTTCTGGTGTATGCGGCGCAGATTATTGATCCAGCGATGTTTACTAAGCTCATTGTTGAAGATTCGCAGCTGATTTTGCCGCGACTCATACTCGAGCACACGCCTATTCTTGCGCAAATATTATTTTTTGGTGCGCTGCTATCCGCGATTATGTCGACCGCCAGTGGCACCTTGCTGGCGCCTAGCATCACGCTCACGGAAAATATCATTCGCGAGATGTTTCCCATGAATGATCAGCAGCTACTGCTAACAACGCGCATTGTGGTCGTGTGTTTCACTATTGTTGTAACAACGTTTGCTTTGCTTTCGCAAGGCATGTCGATTTATGAAATGGTTGGCAATTCTTACAAAGTACCGTTGGTGGGAGCTTTCATACCCCTGGTGATGGGCTTGTACTGGAAACGTGCTACCACCCAGGGCGCGCTGACCTCGGTCATTGGCGGATTGGCATCTTGGCTACTGATGGAGGTGGTTGGTGGTGATTCGATCTGGCCTCCCCAATTCGTGGGTCTGTTGGTCGCATTCTTGGGCATGATCGCGGGATCGCTACTGTCACAGGCGGAGCCACTTTCCCCAAGCGAATGACGGGCTCTCGGCCGACTGGATTGGCTGCGGGATTTATTTGAAAACCCTTTATAATTCAAGGTTTTCAAAATTTTCGCCTTAAGAGAGTCACGATGCCTATCTATGCTTATCGATGTGAAGCCTGCGGATACGCTCGGGATGTGCTGCAAAAAATCTCGGATGCTCCGATTACGGATTGCGAATCGTGCGGCAAGCCTGAATTTAAAAAACAACTGACCGCGGCGGGTTTTCAGCTCAAAGGTAGCGGTTGGTATGTGACAGATTTCCGCAATGGTCCTGGTGATGGCAAGGCAAAGTCTGAGAAGTCTGAAGGTGGGACTGCTGCCAGCGACACTAGCACGACGGCGTCGGCTGGCGGCAAGACTGATTCAGCACCCGCATCGACAACGTCGACAAGCACTGACACCAAACCCTCATCACCGACGGCTACCTGATGATTGCACTCATGCGCAAATACTTTATTACCGGCTTGTTGGTGCTGGTGCCTTTGGCTATTACGCTGTGGGTGCTGAATCTCATCATAGGCACGCTCGATCAATCGTTGCTGCTGTTGCCGCCCTCGCTCAGACCCGAATCTTTATTTGGGTTTAATTTGCCGGGCATTGGCACGATATTGACCTTGGTGATTATTTTTGTCACAGGCCTGGTGACACAAAATTTCATTGGTACGCGATTACTCAATTTGTGGGAGTGGCTGCTGCAGCGTATCCCGGTTGTTAACTCAATTTACTCTAGTGTTAAGCAAGTATCCGATACCTTGCTTTCGTCGTCAGGGAATGCCTTTCGAAAAGCAGTGCTGATCCAATATCCGCGCGAAGGTTCGTGGACGATTGCATTTCAGACCGGTGTGCCGGGTGGCGATGTGAAGAACCACCTTATGGGTGATTACATCAGCGTCTATGTACCCACCACACCTAACCCAACCTCAGGATTTTTTCTCATGCTTAAGCGCGAAGATTCGATCGAGCTTTCTATGAGCGTGGATGAAGCACTGAAATACATTGTGTCTATGGGCGTTGTCGCTCCTGGTGCCAATAAAAAACCAGATCAAACATTTACACCCGCAAAGCCCTCCGAACATTGAGCTTTCGCGAGATTCATTAATTATAGTAACAACGAAACTGAGACTGAACACTATGTCAATGCGTACAAATTACTGCGGCCTAACGACTGAGGCGCAAATGGGTCAAACGGTTAGCCTGTGTGGCTGGGTACACCGTCGTCGTGATCACGGTGGAGTGATTTTTATCGATTTGCGCGATCGCGAAGGTTTGGTGCAAGTGGTGTGCGATCCCGATCGTGCTGAGATGTTTAAAAGCGCTGAGTCTGTTCGTAATGAATTTTGTTTGCGCATTACTGGTTTGGTGCGTGCACGTCCTGCGGGCACAGAAAATACCGGCCTGACGTCTGGAAAAATCGAAGTCTTGTGTCACGAGCTTGAAGTGCTGAATCCTTCGGTGACACCACCGTTCCAGCTGGATGATGACAATCTGTCAGAGACCACACGGTTAACCCATCGTGTATTGGATTTGCGCCGCCCACAGATGCAGCACAACCTCATGTTGCGCTACAAAGTCTCGATGGAAGTGCGCAAATTTTTAGATGAGAATGGCTTCATCGATATAGAAACACCGATGCTGACTAAATCAACACCTGAAGGTGCGCGCGATTATCTGGTGCCCTCACGTGTGAATGCGGGTCACTTCTTTGCGTTGCCACAGTCGCCGCAGTTATTTAAGCAGTTACTGATGGTGGCTAACTTTGATCGCTACTATCAAATCACCAAATGCTTCCGTGACGAAGATTTGCGTGCAGATCGTCAACCCGAATTCACCCAGATCGATTGCGAAACATCGTTCATGACGGAGCAAGAAATCCGTGATTTGTTTGAGGGCATGATCCGTAAGGTATTTAAAAATACCTTGGGTGTGGAATTACCGAATCCTTTCCCTGTCATGAATTTTGCAACGGCGATGGCTATGTATGGCTCGGATAAGCCCGACATGCGCGTAAAACTTGAATTCACTGAATTGACTGACGTAATGAAAGACGTTGAGTTCAAAGTGTTTTCAGGTGCTGCAACTATGGAAGGCGGCCGTGTGGTCGGATTGCGCGTGCCCGGTGGTGCGAATGAGCAGGGCGGTATGCCACGTTCAGAGATCGATGCGTATACCCAATTCGTTGCAATTTACGGCGCTAAAGGTCTTGCCTACATTAAGGTGAATGACAAATCGAAAGGCCGCGACGGCCTGCAATCTCCGATTGTTAAAAACATTCACGACGCTGCGCTCGCGCAGATTCTTGAGCGCACTGGCGCTGAAAATGGCGATTTAATTTTCTTCGGTGCTGATAAAGCTAAAGTGGTTAACGACGCTATCGGCGCGCTACGCGTGAAAATTGGTCACAGCGAATTTGGTCGTAAAAATGGTTTATTCGATGAAGATTGGCGTCCGTTGTGGGTAGTTGATTTCCCAATGTTTGAGTTTGATGAAGACGCAAATCGTTGGAATGCTCTGCATCACCCCTTCACTGCACCGAAAGCAGGCCATGAAGACTTCATCAGTACCGCTCCAGGTAAAGCGATTGCGCAGGCTTATGACATGGTGCTGAATGGTTGGGAGTTGGGTGGAGGTTCGGTGCGTATTCATCGTGCCGATGTTCAAAGTAAGGTATTCACCGCGCTTAATATTGGTGAAGAAGAAGCGCAAGTTAAGTTCGGCTTCTTGCTCGATGCCTTGCAATATGGCGCGCCACCGCATGGTGGTCTGGCTTTTGGTTTGGATCGTATTGTCACTATGATGACGGGTGCGGAATCGATTCGCGATGTGATTGCATTCCCTAAGACTCAGCGTGCGCAGTGTTTGTTAACGCAAGCGCCGAGCGAAGTCGACGAAAAGCAATTACGCGAATTGCATATTCGTCTGCGTAGCGTGGAGCCTGCAGTCAAGAACTAATGTTGCTGGCGCTCAACCGAGTTGGGTGCCACGCTTTAGCGCTTTCAGGACTGCGCGTGCTAAGCAGGGCATAATTGCTGTGTCACCTTTGCGCGCACACTGAAATGCCCGACTATAAAATTCCTGAATCAGTATTGGTTGTTATTTTTTCGGCCGACCTTCAAGTCTTACTGCTGGAGCGGGCCGATAAGCCGGGTTTTTGGCAATCGGTGACGGGTTCTAAAGACGCCGTTGATGAACCCTTGCGCGAGACCGCGATTCGCGAAGTCTTCGAAGAAACCGGTCTGCAGATCGGTAGCTCAGCCATATCTGAGTCGATGCTAATCGACTGGAACCTTTCGAATATTTATGAGATCTATCCCGTCTGGCGACATCGTTATGCGCCAGGTGTTACGCATAACACTGAGCATGTATTTGGTTTGCAAGTACCGAGTAACATGACGATCACGCTGGCCGAGCGCGAGCATTTGCACTATCAGTGGTTACCTTGGCGGGCAGCGGCGGACCAGTGTTTTTCTCCCTCCAATGCGGAAGCGATTCTTCAATTGCCGCAGTATCTGATCCCAAGGCCAGCCACTTAGCCATGAAGCTTCGCATTGTTACCTATAACATTCACAAAGGCGTGAGCACCTTAGGAGCGCGGCCGCGTATTCACGCAATCAAACAAGCGCTCACCGGCTTGTCTGCTGATTTGGTTTTTTTGCAGGAAGTGCAGGGCCGTCATGATTTGCTGGCCTTGCGTCATTCGGCTAGTTGGCCGCATCAAGGGCAGCATGAATTTTTAGCCGATGATCATCAGCACAGTGCGTATGGCATGAATGCGGTGTATGACCATGGTCATCACGGCAATGCCTTGTTATCGAGTTTTCCAATTAGTTCTGCTCGCAATCACGATGTGTCTGATCACGCATTCGAGTCGCGCGGCATTTTGCATTGTGTATTGCAAATTGAAAAAACAAAGGTGCATTGTTACGTGGTTCATCTGGGATTGTTTGCAGGTAGCCGCTTACGACAGATGCAAGCATTGATTGATGCTGTTATTAGTACGGCGCCGCCTGAAGCGCCCTTGTTGATTGCGGGTGACTTCAACGATTGGACCAATGCCCTGAGCGACAGTTTGCGTAAACATTTAAACGTAACTGAAGTGTTTGATCATCAAATCACAGCTCGTAGCTTTGGTGCGTATTTGCGGCGTTTGTCTGGCCGTGGTCCGCGTAAGGCGCCTGCGAGAACGTTCCCAGCAGCGATGCCGGTACTGCAATTAGATCGTATTTATATGCGTGGTTTTACCGTTGAGGCTGCCAAAGTTTTACATGGAGCTGGTTGGGCCAGACTCTCAGATCATGCGCCCATCATCGCCGACTTGCGGCTGCTAACTTCGGTAGATAAGAGTGAACAGTCTACAGACTATGCTGCCGAAAATTCACATGCGAGCAACTAGCTACAGTCACAATAATCGTCTATCACTTCTACACCGCGGAGAAGAATTTTTCCCGGCCCTGGTACTGGCTATCGATAGTGCGCATAGTGAAATCTATCTCGAGACCTACATCTTTTCTCTCGATGTCACCGGTCATCATGTCAAAGCAGCACTGATGCGTGCAGCCGCGCGTGGCGTGAGTGTGCATATATTAGTCGACTGGCTGGGTACTGGCGAGATGGCTGCCGTAGAGCTGCGCAAAGATCTTGACGCTGCCGGTATTCGCTTTGCCTGTTTCAATCCGTGGTTTAGACGTGGACTAGCACGACTGCATAGAAAAATCGTAGTCATCGATAGGCGCTTAGCCTTTCTTGGTGGGTTAAATATTAATGATGATTTGATCTCGGATGATCTTCATCATGTGAGCTTGCCAGCGCCTCGGTGGGATTTTGCGATTAGTATTTCCGGACCATTAGTAGATATCTTGCATGCTGAAGTTTCAGGTCTGTGGGCGCGACAGCAACCGCAAGGTTTGCGCCGTCGATTGCAAAATCTTCGAGAGCAATACTCGACTCGCTTAAAGCCTTTGCAGGAAGTCGCACAAGCGGCGTTAGTCGTTAGAGATAATCTTCGAAATCGACATGCCATACAGCGCGCATTTCTTCAAGCATTAGGTCAAGCACATCATGAGGCTTGGCTGGTGACGCCTTATTTTGCGCCAGGTCACAAATTGCGCAAGGCATTAATGCATGCCGCTGAGCGCGGCGTATCCGTCACTCTATTGATTGGGGTTGGGCAGTTTCGTTTGCAAGATGCTGTTGCGCAGTCATTTTATCCACGACTCTTGAGTGCGGGCGTTCGTATCATTGAATATCGTAAAACACAGCTACATGCAAAAGTGGCGGTTATTGATGCGCTTTGGTCCACCGTAGGATCGAGTAATTTTGATGGTCTATCTTTATTTGTGAACCACGAAGCCAATATCATCGTGCGTGATGAAGAATTTGCGAGTATCTTGCGCGACGCTATTAGTCAGGGCGTGCATGAAGGTGTACCGGTGTTATTGGAGGAAGTGAAAAAAACCTCATGGGTGCGTCGCATATTTAATCGCTTTGCTTACCTGATATATAAAAGCGTTTTCCAAATCGTTAGTGCGGGCAGGTATACCAAATGATAGGTATGTCTTCAGATTTATTTTTGCCTATCGTAGAACTGAGTGTTATCCATGAGTGAGCAAGTACGAATTGATAAATGGCTGTGGGCTGCGCGGTTTTTTAAAACCCGCTCACTGGCGGCTGAGGCGATTGATCGTGGTCGTATAAAAATTAACGATGACCGCTGTAAAACATCGCGCCAAGTGCATCTTGGCGATTTAATTGATATTGATAATGGCAGCGCCGAGTGGCAAGTGCGAGTGCTTGGCGTGTCATCGCAGCGCGGCT
>JBIIQR010000064.1:0-7021 GCA_044341985.1 Burkholderiaceae bacterium | reverse complement strand
GTTTGGTTTTCAACGCATTGGTGATTTGATCTGGGCAGCCGCGGATCAACGCGCCCGTGGATTTTTGATTGGTGCTACGTCGGGCCGCACCACGCTGGGCGGGGAAGGATTGCAGCATCAAGATGGCAGCAGTCATTTAGTCTCGGCCACGATACCTAACTGTATTTCCTATGATCCGGCCTTTGCGTATGAGCTGGCGGTGATTGTGGACGATGGTATGCGACGCATGTTGTCCAACAATGAGGATCTGTTTTATTACGTCACGGTCACGAATGAAAACGAAGCTCAACCCAGCATGCCAGCGTCTGCACGTGAAGGCATCCTACGCGGTATGCATTGCGTCGTTAAAGCCGAGCAAGCACAGGTACGATTATTGGGCGCCGGACCACTGCTTAAAGAAGCCATGGCTGCAGCCGCTCTGCTGAAAGATAATTTTTCAATTCACAGCGATGTGTGGAGTGTGACTAGTTTTTCAGAACTCGCACGGGACGGCATTGCTAGTGAACGTTCACGCCGACTGCAACATGCGACTGAACCTTCTTGGGTCAGTCAGCAGTTGTCGGGCAGTCAGGCACCTGTGATTGCGGTTTCTGATTATGTACGCGCTGTACCCGAAAGTATTCGCGCTTACATACCTGCCCCTTATGTCACGCTAGGTACCGATGGTTTTGGTCGTAGCGATACCCGTGCAAGCTTGAGAGATTTTTTTGAAGTCGATGCGAAGTGGATCGCTTACACCGCCCTGGTTGAAATTTATGGCGACAAAAAATCACCCGATGAAATGCGCGCTATGGCAGCTACGCTGGGGCTCAATTTAGATAAACCCATTGCTTCATCGCTTTAAGAACTCAACACTCTAAAAACTAACGGCCCTCGCGGGCCGTTAGTTTTTAGGGATGTCACTTCACTGCATTTCAATTCGCCGAAGTTTATTTTTTTGCGCTGAATTGAGTTTCCATCTCACGGCGGAATTTCACGGCAGTCGATTGCGCGTCAAACGCCACATCATTCCAGCCCACGGCGGCACCTGCCTTCACAGGTCGTAACAATTTCACGCCATGTGCAAGACCTAAAGGCAAGCCACCAAGCGCAATCGATTCGCTGGCGGGTAAGAGTTTGCCGTAGACAGTAAAGCCACCTTCGCCATCCAACACTTCACCCACGGCTAGATCGCGTTTAGCAGTCGCAACCACATCACCATTCCAGCAAATGGGTGCACCAGTCGACTCTTCACGCACACCAATCGAAGCAACAGTAATACCTAGTTCAAGTCCGATCAAATGAAACGGTTTATACATCGATGAGTATTGACCACTAGGGTCTGTAATCAAACCGTATTCTTTAAAGCAGCGTGCCACGTATTCACTATCAGCAGCAAAAGTAACGTACACACCCCAACGCAAATCGCGAAATACCGGACGTGTGTCGCGCTCAACACTAGAAATAACTTCAACCTGACCGCGCACATCGAGAATGCCTCCATCCGCAACTGGGCGCAGTACGCGGGCTAAATCATCCACACCGACGGGGGGGAAGCGCAGACCATGTGGCGCTGTCAATCCGGTGGCATTCGCCACCGAAGCCATTTCAATGGCGCTCTTGGTGCCATCTAAGAAGCTATTGAACATCTGTGCATTCATGCCACCACGAGCTGCCTCTTCAGGCGTTAGTCCATAGTGCTGCCAAACGGTATCGGGGGTTGATGAATGATAGGTGGGCAGATATTTAGTACCCTTACCTGCGGCAACTACTGAGAAGCCAGCCGCACGCGCCCAATCAACCATTTCACAAATTAATGAAGGTTGATCGCCATAGGCCAAGGAATAAATGATGCCCGCTTCATCAGCACGACGCTTTAATAGCGGGCCGGCTAATGCATCAGCTTCCACATTCACCATCACGATATGTTTACCGTGCTCACAGCAAGCCATTACATGGGCAATACCTATCGCAGGATTACCGGTTGAATCAATGATGATGTCTATATGCGGTGATTTGATCAGTGCCATACCATCATCGATGATGGCGGTATTACCGTTTTTCGCGGCTTGCTCGAGTGATGACGCTGAGAATGCTTCATCCTTCCAGCCTACGTTGCGTAACGCGGCCTTAGCGCGATCAGGAGAAAGATCAGCGATACCGACCATGTGCAGACCGGGTGTGCGCGGCACTTGAGACAAATACATAGACCCGAACTTGCCGGCACCAATCATGCCGACACGCACAGGTTTTCCGGCTGCTGCACGCTGCAGCAGCTTGGCGTGAAGATTCATTGTGGCCTCGCTTTACGCTGCGCGGCCGTCGGGAATGCCGTGTTGCTCAGCGAGCGGGGTACCGTCTTTCCAAGGCAAATCAACGGGGTAATTTTTGAGCAGGCAATCATCCGGCAGCGTTTCAATCGGTGTGAAATCGCGGTGTGCGATATAACCCGCACGCTTGAAACGACGAATGTGATTCGACACTGCGCACAAGCTCAAGTACACCGCCACTCGATTCCATGGCGAGAGATTCGGTGATGATGCGTGCACCAAGCAACCGCTAAACATAATCATAGAGCCGGCTGGGCCCTTAGGGGCAACGATACCGCCGTTATCTACCAGAGTACGGATGTTGTCATTACTGATGGTCCACAGAGGATAGCTAGTTGTGGATGTGTCATGCCCGGCTTCTAATGCACCCATCTTGTGGCTGCCAGGTATAAACATTAATGGGCCGTTAAATTCATTCACTTCATCCAGAAAGATCGCTACGTTCATCGCGCGTGCATCAGGCATCTCATCATCATTCAACCACGTACCGTAATCTTGATGCCACTGCCAGATATCGCCATCGAAGGCCATCTTGCCGTTGATTTTGAATTGATGCATGTAGAGTTTTTCGTCAAACATTTGCTCGACTGGCTCAATCATGCGTGGATGACGGGCTAATTTTGCAAAAGGCTCGCTATACATGTGCGCTGCAAAATTAGTACGAACCGAGGTCTTACCTTTTTCGCGGATATTTTCAGGGCGATCTTGCGCATACAAACGCGGCACTTCGTCAGTCAGCGTCTTGATTTCCTCAGGCGTGAAATGCGATGGGAAAAACAGATAACCATCACGATCAAACTGCTCGAGTTGTTGTTTACTAAGTTTCATGCCTATCTCCGTTTGCTGGGCGCGGAATCAACCTAAATTCCGTCGTAACCCGCAAGTATAAATGACCTTGAGAAAATTATTTGTGTAACTGAGCCAAGAGTCGCTCAGCCCGCATCAAAACTGGCTTATCGACCATACGGCCATCGACCTGTACTGCGGCGCCTCCGGCCGAGCCGGCCGCCTCAATCACACGGCGGGCCCATGCCAACTCGTCAACAGACGGCCGATAGGCCGCATTCACTGTGACTACCTGTTTAGGGTGAATACACAATTTAGCACCAAAACCAAAGCGTTTTCCGCGCAGGGTATCGGCTTCCAAAATGCCAACGTCTTCAATCGCAGTAGTGACACCATCCACCGGCGGTGCTAATTCAGCAAGTCGCGAAGCTAACACGATTTGGGAACGAAAATAATCCAGTTCTCTATCGTCACCTTGAATGCCCATATCGACACAAAAATCAATGCTGCCAAAAATTAATCGAGTAACACGCTCTTGTTGTGCAAGTTGATTAATATGTTTGATGCCCTGAGCACTTTCGATGAGTAGCTTGACTGCTTTTGCACCGGCTGCGACCACCCTTTTTACATCGGCTACATCGCCGGCCTTGGGCAAAATAATTTCAGCCACTCCTTCGCGAGCGCACAGTGCAAGGTCATCCGCAAACCACGATGTATCGGCGCTGTTGATGCGAACAGCGACGGATTTATCTTTTGAAAGCCAAGCCGCTAATGCCTCTCGTGCTGAATTTTTATCTTCAGGCGCAACAGCATCTTCCAGATCAATGATGACGCGATCTGCACCGGCCGCCAACGCTTTATCAAATCGCTCAGGTCGTGTAGCGGGTACAAACAAATACGAAACAGGTGCAGGGCTAGACATTCAGATGGCCTTTGATGTTTTAAGTTCAGCGATGTCTTGTGATGAATAACCTAACGATGACAAGATGGTGTCGGTATGCTCGCCCAACGCAGGAATCGCATCCATACGCGCATCCCAACCGGAACTCGCACCGGGCGGCAGTAAGGCAGGTATTGGTCCAACCGGCGACGCAACTTCAGTCCAACGCTCACGCGCGCGTAACTGAGCGTGCTCCCATATATCTTTCATTTCATTCAACCGCGCATTGGCGATCTGCGCATTTTCAAGTCGTTCCGTGACTTGCTCTGCAGTGAGTGTAGAAAATGCGTCACGTATGATGGCGTACAAGTCTTTGCGCGCGCCGCTACGCAAACTATTCGACGAAAACCGTGCATCCGTTGCTAAGCTTGGTTGCTGCAATACCTGTTCACAAAACGTGACCCACTCACGCTCATTTTGCAAACCCAACATCACAGTCTTGCCATCACCAGAAGGAAACGGCCCATAGGGGTAAATGGTGGCGTGCGATGCGCCCGCTCGCACCGGTGGTGGAGCGCCATCGAACGCGTAATACATAGGAAAATTCATCCACTCGACCATACTTTCAAGCATGGACACATCAATGTGACAGCCTTCGCCCGTTTTACCGCGTTGTATGAGTGCCGCCAAAATATTGGTATAGGCATACATTCCCGCCGCGATATCCGCTACTGAGCAACCCGCTTTGGAAGGGTCTTCTTGGGTGCCAGTGACTGATAAAAATCCTGATTCACTTTGTATGAGTAAATCGTAGGCTTTCTTATCGCGATACGGACCATCGGATCCATAGCCAGAGATATCGCACACAATTAATTGAGGGTAAACGGCATGTAAATCAGCGAACGACAAACCTAAACGCGCTGCAGCGCCAGGCGCTAAATTTTGAACTAGCACATCGGCATCGGACAATAAACGCTGCAATATGACTCGCGCTTCATCGTGCTTCACATCGAGCGTCAAGCTTTCTTTGGAACGATTTGTCCACACAAAATGCGATGCCATGCCGCGGACACGTTCGTCATATGCACGCGCGAAATCACCCACACCGGGCCGTTCGATTTTAATGACGCGCGCACCCAAATCAGCTAACTGGCGCGTACAAAAAGGCGCAGCGATAGCGTGCTCAAGCGTGATTACTTTGATTCCATCTAAAGGTCGCATGCAAATTCCTGAGATTATTTTTCTGTTTGCGATCAAGCCAACAAGGCTGTCGCTTGCATAGTTAGCTCACCGCGAGCATTAGCTGCCCACAAATGCGCTTCGCGACCATCGGCGCTGAATTTACCATTTACAGTAAACGTATCAGTATCAAACGTAGGACTCACTGCTCGAAAGCTAAACTCGCGCACGCGTTGTTGCGGTAGCTGCGCACACAACAGCTCCATCAGCATGGTGGCGATCAATGGTCCATGAACGATCAAACCGGGATAACCCTCAACGTCAGTCGTGTAACTACGATCGTAATGAATTCTATGACCATTGAATGTTAACGCTGAATAGCGGAACAGCAGCACAGGATCTGGCGTAATGGTGCGCGACCAAGCGGCATCCGTGGGTGCCGGCTTGGTGGCGGCAGGAGCTGCCCCTGGCTGCGGATTATCGCGATACACAATGTCGTGCTCTTCATAAATCGAGACTTTGCCGTTGGCACCAATTTCATGAGCCACAGTCACAAAAGCCAGTCGACCGCTATTACCGGTCTTAACATCAATGGCGTTGATGCGCGACACGCGCTTGGCCTGCGATGCAACGGGTAGATCACACTCAAATTTCAAACGGCCGCCAGCCCACATACGCCGCGGAAGCTCGACTGGAGGTAGAAAACCGCCACGCTTGGGATGACCATCAGGGCCAATACCCGAAGCCGGACTGACCGCCCAGAAAAACAACCAGTGCCACAGCAATGGCAATGGGTCACCCGCAGACAAGATTTGCTCTTTATCCAAGGTCGCCGCCATCGCGTTGACCGATGCGATGTGAATTAAATCGTTGCGCGTCTCATTACGACCCACCCATTGCTTTAGCAACTCTAGATCCAACGGCGGCAGACTCATGGCTTACCCAATACTTGTTATTTAAAGCAGTATTTTCCAGCACGAAGTCTGTGCCGACTATTTGCATTTTTTGAAGGGGTAATTGCCGCCCGTATTCCCTAGGCGAAGTAGGGAAAACCTAGCTACCCAAACTCCCGGCTTTTTCCGCGACTTGTGCCTGGAGGGATATATAATGCCTCCTCCTTGCCGCTTCCTCACGACGCCGCCGCCTACATAGCGATAGCAAAGCCCAACCAAGAGCACTACAAATGCAGCACCAAAGCTTGAACGCTGATTCCACATCCTCCCCAATGCCCTTGGTACGACGACTGATGTCGCTGCCCGAGCCACTTTTGGTGGGCTTTTTGTTGTTCTTGTGGTTGATAGCCACCAGCTGGATTCGCCCCCTATCGCTACCCGATGAAGGCCGCTACGCGGGCGTGGCCTGGGAAATGGTGCGATCAGGTGATTGGCTCACACCAACGTTAAATGGACTGCCGTATTTTCATAAGCCACCGCTTTTTTATTGGATCACGGCAGTATCGCTATCACTGTTTGGCACTATTGAATGGGCTGCACGACTGGCTTCGTGCTTGGGCGCGATGCTCGGTGCGGGATCCGCTTATCTTTTGATTCGACGCTGGATGTCGCACAGCATCTCGCGTTGGTACCTGTTAATTCTCGCCACAATGCCCTTGTTTTTCGGTGGGGCGCAGTACGCCAATCATGACATGCTAGTGGCAGGTTTCATCTGCATGGCGATTGCACTTACCGCCGACGCGGTACTGTCTCTACAAGCTAGTCAACCATGGCGCATTCAACTACTTGGTGGGTGGTTGTGTGCAGCACTAGGTTTACTGTCTAAGGGCCTAATAGGTATCGTACTACCGGGTGGCGTATTATTTTTTTGGATCTTACTGGGCAAACGCTGGCGTTTGCTGCCCACGTTATTT
>JBIIQR010000063.1:0-7045 GCA_044341985.1 Burkholderiaceae bacterium | reverse complement strand
AACGGCGGCGTTGGCGGCGATGGGTGGCGATTAAACCATTCACGGTGTGGCGCGTATGCATGAGCGACCGATTGGTGATTTGGTTGATGCACTTAATGTCGCCGGTGCTCGTATTAGTTACACAGGTAATCCAGGCTTTCCACCATTGCACATACAGCGCGGTAATTTGCATCCAGAAAAACTGCAAGTACGTGGCAATGTATCGAGTCAGTTTTTAACATCGCTGCTGATGGCTTCTCCACTGATAGCGCGCGATAAAGCGCTGCGCATTGAGGTCATAGGCGAGTTGATCTCCAAACCCTATATAGAAATCACCTTGAATTTAATGGAGCGGTTTGGTGTAAAGCCAGAGCGGGACGGTTGGTCGGCATTCACTATTCAACCAGGGCAGCAGTACCAAAGCCCCGGAATTATTCATGTTGAAGGCGACGCGTCGTCAGCGTCATACTTTCTGGCAGCCGGTGCGATTGCTGGTGGTCCGGTGCGAGTTGAGGGTGTGGGTAAATCGAGTATTCAGGGCGATGTGCGTTTTGTCGAAGCGCTTGAGCAAATGGGTGCCACCATCACCATGGGTGAGAATTGGATAGAGGCGAGTTCAAACGGTGTGCTTAAAGCGATTGATGCAGATTTCAATCACATACCCGATGCTGCGATGACGATTGCGGTTGCAGCGCTCTATGCGGATGGTACGAGCACACTACGCAATATCGCTAGCTGGCGCGTGAAAGAAACCGATCGTTTAAGCGCGATGGCCACAGAACTTCGTAAGTTGGGCGCGCTGATCGAAGAGGGCGAAGATTATCTTCGTGTGACACCACCCATCGTACTTGATCGTGCAACTATCGATACCTATGACGATCATCGTATGGCGATGTGTTTTTCGCTCGCGACGTTAACGGGTGCAGCACGCGAAGGAACGCAGGTACGCATCAACGATCCGAAATGTGTCGCAAAGACGTTCCCTGATTATTTCGATGCGCTGGCCAGTATTGTTCAGCGGAGCTAAAACATCGTGTCAACTATTCCCGTTATCACAATCGACGGTCCGACTGCTTCTGGCAAAGGTACCGTCGCCAGCCGAGTGGCAAGTCATTTAGGTTTTGGTTTGCTCGATTCAGGTGCGCTGTATCGACTTACCGCGTTCTCGGCAATGGAAGTAAACATCGAATTGACGAATGAGTCCGCATTGGCAGAGCTAGCGGCCAAACTCGATATTCATTTTGAAGGTGAGCGCATACTACTCTCAGGCCGCGAAGTTTCTAATGACATTCGTGCTGAAGCGGTCGGTGTGGCAGCCTCAAAAATTGCCACTTTGGCTAAAGTTCGCAGCGCTCTCGTGATGCTGCAGCACGATTTTCGTCGTATGCCGGGTCTGGTAGCAGATGGTCGTGACATGGGCACCGTGATTTTTCCTGATGCCACCCTCAAGGTATTTCTGACAGCGAGCGTTGAGGCGCGCGCCGAAAGACGCTATAAGCAATTGATTGGCAAAGGTTTTTCTGCTAACATGACAGACCTTTTGCAGGATTTGCGAGAGCGTGACGAGCGAGATACTCAGCGCGCCATTGCACCGCTAAAACCAGCTGAAGGAGCAAAGCTGCTCGATACGTCTCATATGAGTATTGATCAGGCAGTTGAGCAGGTGCTGGGTTGGTATCACCCCGCGCCCTGAAGTAAGAAGTAGTGTTGATGTTCTGGCGCCTCGCTGTGCGCAATGCTCGGCAAGGTATCTGACAACCTAACCCATACCCGGCAATTCCGCTGTGTTTGGATAACCTTTCTAAATTATGTCTATAGCTACCCAATCCCCCGCATCCTCCGGCATGGAAAGTTTTGCCGCTCTATTTGAAGAATCTTTGTCGCGCCAGGATATGCGTTCGGGCGAGGTCATTTCGGCGGAAGTTGTTCGCCTTGACCACAACTTTGTGATCGTTAACGCCGGACTGAAGTCCGAAGCGTTTATACCGATCGAAGAATTCAAAAACGATAATGGCGAGCTCGAAGTCAACATTGGTGACTTTGTCAGCGTTGCTATCGAGTCTCTCGAAAATGGTTTCGGTGACACCATACTGTCGCGTGACAAAGCTAAGCGTCTCGCATCCTGGCTCTCGCTCGAAAAAGCGATGGAGTCTGGCGAGTTGGTTACTGGTACTGTCAGCGGTAAAGTTAAAGGTGGTCTGACTGTTCTTACGAATGGCATTCGTGCTTTCCTTCCTGGTTCGCTGGTTGATACGCGTCCTGTGAAAGACACTACGCCTTTCGAAGGCAAGACCATGGAGTTCCGTGTCATCAAGCTGGACCGTAAACGTAATAACGTTGTGTTGTCACGTCGTGCAGTGATCGAAGCCTCTATGGGTGAAGAGCGCGCGAAACTGATGGAAACCCTGAAAGAAGGCACCATCGTGACCGGCGTTGTTAAGAACATTACCGATTACGGCGCATTCGTTGATCTGGGTGGTATCGATGGTCTCTTGCACATCACTGATTTGGCATGGCGTCGTGTGCGTCATCCATCCGAAGTACTGGCTGTTGGTCAAGAGATCACCGCTAAAGTACTCAAATACGATCAA
Organism: Burkholderiaceae bacterium; assembly: GCA_044341985.1. Taxonomy (GTDB): domain Bacteria; phylum Pseudomonadota; class Gammaproteobacteria; order Burkholderiales; family Burkholderiaceae_D; genus Pernthalerella. Next base: position 4,475 of record JBIIQR010000063.1, on the reverse strand, counting down.
GAAAAAAATCGCGTATCGCTGGGTGTTAAACAGTTGGGTGATGATCCTTGGACAGGCTTGTCACGTCGTTACCCACAAAACACCCGTTTATTCGGCAAGGTAACTAACCTGACTGATTACGGCGCATTCGTGGAAGTCGAGCAAGGTATCGAAGGTCTGGTACACGTTTCTGAGATGGATTGGACGAATAAAAACGTCGCTCCTTCAAAAGTTGTGCAACTGGGCGATGAAGTGGAAGTTATGGTTCTGGAGATTGACGAAGAGCGTCGCCGTATCAGCCTCGGCATGAAACAGTGCAAAGCTAATCCTTGGGATGATTTCGCTATCTCTCACAAGAAGGGCGACAAAGTTTCTGGCGCCATCAAATCGATCACTGATTTCGGTGTCTTCATCGGTTTGGCAGGCAACATCGATGGTCTAGTTCATCTGTCAGATTTGTCATGGACTGAAACCGGCGAAGAAGCTGTGCGTCGTTTCAAAAAGGGCGATGATCTGGAAGCCGTTGTGTTAGCTATCGACGTTGAGCGTGAGCGCGTTTCACTGGGCGTCAAACAACTCGAAGGTGACCCGTTCAATAACTACTGTGCGATGAATGACAAAGGTGCAATAGTGACTGGTGTTGTTAAGTCAGTCGAACCTAAGGGTGCCGTAATTACGTTGTCTGAAGAAGTCGAAGGCTATCTGCGTGCTTCAGAGATTTCTCGTGATCGCGTGGAAGATGCCGGTACTCACTTAAAAGTGGGTGACGAAATCGAGACCATAATTCTGAACGTCGATCGCAAGGCGCGCGGTATTCAACTGTCGATCAAAGCGAAAGATAGTGCCGATACTCAAGAAGCCATGCAAAAAATGACGACAGATACGTCAGCTTCGTCAGGCACAACCAGCCTCGGCGCACTGTTGAAAGCCAAGCTAGACACTAAATCCTGATAGGAATCACTCTGATGACAAAATCGGAGCTGATTGCCCGTTTGGCCGAGCGGTATCCGCAGCTGGTGGCCAAAGATGCGGATTTCGCTGTCAAGACCTTGCTTGATGCGATGACCGATGCGCTCTCTGCTGGACAGCGCATCGAGATTCGTGGCTTTGGCAGTTTTGCATTGAATAGTCGTCCGCCAAGGATTGGTCGTAATCCCAAGTCGGGTGATACGGTGATGGTTCCGGAAAAACGGGTTCCTCACTTTAAGCCGGGCAAGGAATTACGGGAGCGGGTTGATGCTATGGTCGGTCAGCCCATCAAGGATGACTGAGTTTTTAGTCTTTTCCTGGAAACGGCACCTGCGGGTGCCGTTTTTTTATGCTGGCTTCTCGCGCTGTTTAAGACTCTGATTTCTTTTCGCGTACAATTCAGCAACATCAAGAAAGCATGGTCTGAGATTGTTTTCCCAATGAAGCTACTATTCCGTTTAATCGCCTTGGCCCTCTTCGTGGTGTTTTTCGACTTTGCGTTGAAAAATACGGACGAGGTCGTGCTGCATTTTTTCTGGGGTAGCCAGACTCGCTCCCCCATTATTATTCTCTTGCTGATGTTTTTCATTGCCGGTGTTGCGATGGGTGTGCTGGCGATGGTAACTACCGTACTCAGCTACCGTCGTGAACTGGCTCGCTACAAAAAAGAAGCAGAAGACAAGAAAAAAGAAGCTGTCGCCGTAGCTCAGGTGCGTGATCGAGCGCCACCTCCAGAAAGTATTATTGAACAGGTGGGTCTATGACCTACCTAGCCGGATAAATCGTATCTATGGAATTCGAAACCTGGTGGCTTCTGAGTGTTCCCTTATTTTTCGCGCTCGGTTGGATTGCAGCGCGTATCGATATACGACACGTGATTAATGAATCACGTAGTTTGTCTAACAATTACTACAAAGGTCTGAATGCGCTTCTGGATGAAGATCCCGATAAAGCGATTGAAATTTTTGTTGAAATTGCGCGATTAGATCCAGAAACAGCTGAGCTGCATTTTGCATTAGGAAGTTTGTTTCGTCAGCGCGGAGATATCGAACGTGCCGTACGAGTCCATCAAAATTTATTGGCCAGACCTGATTTGTCGGCTGAGGTGGCTGGTAAGGCTCGCTACGAATTGGGGCAAGATTTTTTAAAAGCTGGTTTGCTCGATCGTGCAGAAGAAACGTTTCATCAGCTGGCAGGGTCGCAGTACGCTAATAAAGCTAGCCGCGCATTGCTAGAAATTTATCAGCGCGAAAAAGAATGGAAGCGCGCTATTGAAGCAGCGTTAGCGTTGCAAATGTCTGGTGCGGGGGCGTATCAAAAAGAGATTGCTCAATTTCATTGTGAAATAGCACAGGATGAGTTGGTTCATGTGAGTGCCGACGCTGCTCTGCTGACATTGGAAAAAGCCTTGGTGCATGATCGTAACAATGTCAGAGCCATGATGCTGATCGGTGATGCGCTGATGGCCAAAGGCGATATTGAGGCTGCATTGCAGGCCTGGCGGCGAGTCGAGCAACAGAGTGTTCCGCACGTCGCACTCGTAGCGCAACGTCTTATGGATGGTTACCGTGCTGTGGGTCGTTCACGTGAAGGCGCTAATCTCTTAAAAACCTATCTCTCTGAAGCCCCCTCAATTGATTTACTTGAGGTGGTGTTTAAGGCGGTGCTGGAACTTGATGGAAGTAGCAGCGCGAATCAGCTAGTGAGTGATGAGTTACGTCGCACCCCCACTTTGCTTGGTCTCGATAAATTAATTGAAGCCCGCTTGATGGACGCGCCACCGGAAGGTCGGGCGGAACTGTCACTCATTAAAAGTCTGGTGGGTGGCTATGCGCAGAAGCTGGCGCGTTACCGCTGCAATCATTGTGGGTTCAAAGCTAAGCAATTTTATTGGCAGTGTCCAGGCTGCAGTCAGTGGGAGAGCTATGCTCCGCGACGTAGCGAAGAGCTATCCGCCATGAGTCAAGGTTAAGAAATTCTGCGTTTCATATTTTTTTGTGCATCTTTATCCTTGACGCTCATTGCGCCTACCGAACGTTCCATGATTAATTCGCACCATGCGAATTAATCATAATTTCTTTAATCTTTACTTCAACGTAATTGCAGTCTAATTCGGTTGGCGTTGCTATTCCTGGCATCGTCATTCATTAAACCGAAATGGAGAAATTTCATGTTGAAGAAGTTTTTGATACTAGCTACAACGCTCTTCGCATTGTTCGTGTTTCAGCCAGCGTTTGCTGCCGTCGAAATTAACACGGCCGATCAGGCCGCTCTCGATGGTATTGCAGGGATAGGGCCAGCCACATCAAAAGCCATACTGGATGAGCGCAAGAAAAATGGAAATTTCAAAGACTGGTCTGATCTTGAGCAGCGCGTACGAGGCATTGGTGATCGCAACTCAGTCAAGCTCTCCGCTGCTGGTCTTGTAGTGAATGGTCACCCGAAAACCCCTTCTACGTCTGCTGACAAGCCAACAAAGCCAGCCAAAATCCCGGCAGAGTCGACAAAGGCTACCCTGCAAAAAAACTGATTAGTCGCCACTCATTTTATGGAAGTGCCCGAGCGAGTCGTGCACGGGTGTGACGCTGGCAGATTTTTGTGGTCTGCCTGTCAGCGTCACAAGGATTAAAATGGCGGTTTTCATCCTTGTCATTACGGATAAACCTCAAGATGCCATTCCCAACTATCGAGGACCTGGTCGGTAATACGCCACTGGTGCAGTTAAAGCGACTACCCGGCGAGGATGCTGCTCGTCGCAACAACATCATTCTTGGAAAGATGGAGGGTAATAACCCCGCTGGATCTGTAAAAGATAGACCTGCGTTGTCTATGATCAAGCATGCTGAAGAGCGCGGTGAAATCAAGCCTGGTGATACGTTAATTGAAGCCACTAGCGGCAACACGGGTATTGCGCTCGCAATGGCGGCAGCCATGCGCGGCTATAAAATGATTTTGCTCATGCCAGAAAATCTCAGTCTTGAACGGCGCCAAAGCATGGCCGCTTATGGCGCTGAGATTGTGTTAACGCCTAAAACTGGTGGCATGGAATACGCTCGTGATTTGGCCGATCAGATGCAGAAAGAAGGCAAGGGGCTGATACTTGATCAGTTCGCAAATCCCGACAATCCACGTGCACATTACGAAGGAACAGGCCCTGAAATATGGCGTGATACCGAAGGCAAGGTGACACACTTTGTAAGCGCTATGGGTACTACAGGCACCATCATGGGCGTCTCGAAATACCTGAAGGAACAGAACCCTGCGATAACTATAGTAGGTGCGCAGCCCGAGGATGGATCGCAGATTCCTGGCATACGTAAATGGCCTGAGGCCTATCTACCCAAAATATTTGATCGAAGCCGAGTCGATCAAGTAGAAAACGTAAGCCAAGCGGTGGCCGAGCAGATGGCGCGCCGTATGGCAGTCGAAGAGGGAATATTCGCGGGTATTTCAGCAGCAGGTGCATGCGAGGTTGCGTTGCGCGTATCGCAAACAGTTGAAAACGCCATTATTGTTTTTATTGTTTG
>JBIIQR010000062.1:0-7047 GCA_044341985.1 Burkholderiaceae bacterium | reverse complement strand
CTCTGGGCCGACATCATTACAAGCACCTGTAGGTATTAAGGTATTGCCAGTAACTACGGCTATACAAATGCGCGATGCTGTAATGGCTAACGTTGCGGGCCAACAGGTATTTGTCGCCGTTGCCGCAGTCGCTGATTGGCGCGTGTCAGATATCAGTGCACAAAAAATAAAAAAACAAGACGGCCAACTGCCCTCCCTCACTTTCGAACACAACCCTGACATCTTGGCTGAAGTTGCTGCGATGACATCCCCGCCCTACTGCGTTGGATTTGCTGCAGAATCTGAAAATCTTCTCGAGCATGGTGCAGCAAAGCGAGAAAAAAAACGCATCCCTTTATTGGTCGGCAATATCGGTCACCAAACCTTTGGCAAAGACGATAACGAACTCGTTTTGTTTGATGCTAACGGCCATAAAAACCTTGCTCGTGCCAGTAAAGAAATCCTTGCTAGCAAACTGATAGAAGAAATTGCTCATCGTCTGTAAACGCCACATCATGAAAACCATAGACCTAAAAATTATCGATGCGCGCATGCGCGACCAACTACCCAACTATGCAACCGCAGGAAGCGCGGGTCTTGATCTTCGCGCCTGTATTGAAACACCACTTACCATCGAGCCTGGCAGCACGCATTTAATTCCAACCGGGCTGGCGATTCATATCGCCGATCCAGCGTATGCTGCAATGATTCTTCCACGTAGCGGACTGGGTCATAAACACGGTATCGTATTAGGAAATCTGGTGGGATTGATTGATTCAGATTACCAAGGTGAGTTAATGGTTTCGACATGGAATCGTGGTGCAACGGCATTCGTCTTAAATCCCATGGAGCGATTGGCGCAACTAGTGATTGTGCCGGTACTACAGGTAGGATTTAGAGTGGTTGAATCATTCGAAGAGAGTGATCGTGGCGCAGGTGGTTTTGGAAGTACAGGAAAAAAATAACGGGAGGTTGTCGTGCCGCTGGCAAGTTTTGCAATTCCATGCCGTCAGCATCTCCGACTTAGTCGCTACGTTGTACCGCCGCTATTTTTATTTCTATTTCTTGGCGCTTGTAGTCAAATTCCACTGAACTCCAATACATCGACTTCTCGTTCAACAACGACTGCACCATCGGCATCTCAAAACACTGGAAGCAAAACCACTAGCACGTCCTCTGCCACGGTACGCGACCCAGTACTTGACGGTCTGTTGCTGCGACAAGAACGTATCTACCGTATCGCCGCACCACTGATTATTAAGAATGCGGTGCTTTGTAGAACTCAAGCTCGACCACTACTTGGATTTACCGCTAAAAATCAATACTCTTATCCACATGAGCTGACAGCTGCCGCTCGACAAAATCTGGGCCTCGATGAGCGCTTGCAAGTCATGCAGATACTCGATGGCAGTGGTGCGATACGAGCAGGCCTTAAACGTGGCGATATTCTGCAAACGATTCAAGACCTCGCTATTCCTACCGGCCCACAAGCTGAGCCCGAGACAGCGCGCATGCTGTCACCTATCCTAAAAAATCTGAGTGAGATAAACATTACTGTCTTACGACAGAATCAACCCATAACGGTTAGCGTACCACTGACGCTTGCCTGTGCTTTTGCTATTGATGTTGGCAATGCTCAGCACGTCAATGCTTATGCCGATGGGCGCCGAATATTACTCACGCGCGGCTTACTCGATAGTTTTGCTGCCGACGAAGATGTGGCAGTCATTATCGCGCGCGAAATAGCGCACAATGTTTTGCAGCACGCTAAACAGCTGCAACAAATGGCGACGCTATCAATGGTTATCGCTAATTTGTTGCTGTTTAAACCGGATCAAATAGCTGCAAACAGTAGCAATGGAATCAAGATCACACCCGAAAAAATGGATCAGGAAGCGGATCGACTGGCTCTTTTTATGTTGGCTCGCGCTGGTTACGACATCGCTACCTTTTCCCGCGTGATGCAGAAGCTAGCGCAAACTCCGAATTCATCGCAGGCACTCACCTACCTAACGCTACACCCTTGGACGGAAGGCAGACAAAGCGTAATCCAAGCGACTATCAAAGAGATTCGACAAAAACAGTCAACCAAAAAAGCGCTGGTTCCTTAAAGCTAACAACCTAAAAATAGTTATCTCAATTCGCTGCTCTAAAAACAAAAAACCCTGAGCATGCTCAGGGTTTTTTTGAAGTTCCAAGTAAAAAAAACTAGATCATCATTCAACTTCAACTGTTTCTTGTGGTGCTGCCGGCGGCGGTGTGTCGCTCTCAGCAAAATCCAGTTTGACGTTATCTTTATCATCCAGATCAACAGTCACACGGCCACCTGACACCAGTTTGCCGAACAAGAGCTCATCAGCCAACGCTTTGCGGATCATGTCTTGAATCAGACGCGACATTGGACGCGCGCCCATCAATGGATCAAATCCTTTCTTACCAAGGAATTGACGCAATGATTCGCTGAATACAGCATCCACTTTCTTCTCATGCAGTTGCTCTTCCAGTTGCATGAGAAATTTATCCACAACTCGCAAGATGATTTCTTCATCCAACGCCTTGAAGCTAATGATCGCATCCAAACGATTGCGGAATTCAGGCGTAAACATACGCTTGATATCAATCATTTCATCGCCAGATTGCTTAGACTCCGTGAAGCCCATGGTGCGCTTCTGCAGACTTTCAGCTCCGGCATTGGTGGTCATGATGATGATCACGTTACGGAAGTCAGCTTTGCGACCATTGTTATCTGTGAGCGTTCCGTGATCCATCACTTGCAACAGAATGTTGAACACATCTGGATGAGCTTTCTCTATCTCATCAAGCAACAATACGGAATGCGGCTTTTTGGTGACGGCCTCAGTCAACAACCCACCTTGATCAAATCCTACATAGCCCGGTGGCGCACCAATCAAACGACTGACGGCATGACGCTCCATGTACTCGGACATATCAAAACGGATCAACTCAATACCTAAAATAAAGGCGAGTTGTTTGGCGACCTCGGTTTTGCCTACACCTGTCGGACCAGAGAACAAGAACGAGCCAATCGGCTTATCTGTTTTACCCAAACCAGCGCGCGCCATTTTGATAGCAGCTGCCAAGGCTTCAATCGCCGGATCCTGACCAAAGACCACATTTTTCAGATCGCGATCGATAGTTTGCAACTTGGTGCGATCGTCTTGATTGACCGACGCTGCCGGCACGCGAGCGATCTTGGAAATAATGTCCTCGATCTCTGACTTACCAATGGTTTTTTTCTGTTTTGATTTTGGAAGAATGCGCTGAGCTGCACCAGCTTCGTCGATAACGTCGATAGCCTTATCAGGTAAATGCCTATCGTTGATAAAACGCGCTGCTAATTCAGCCGCTGACGTCAGCGCCGACGCGGAATACTTCACGCCATGATGTTCTTCGAAGCGTGATTTCAGTCCACGCAAAATTTGAATGGTTTGCTCAACCGTCGGCTCATTCACATCGATTTTCTGGAAACGACGTGACAGCGCATGGTCTTTTTCAAACACCCCACGGAATTCAGTAAAGGTAGTAGCACCGATACATTTGAGTTGACCACTAGAGAGTGCCGGCTTCAAAAGATTGGATGCATCCAAGGTGCCGCCCGAAGCAGAACCTGCACCGATGATGGTGTGTATTTCATCAATAAACAAAATCCCATTGGGATTGTTTTTCATTTGCTTCAATACCGCTTTCAAGCGCTGCTCGAAATCACCGCGATATTTAGTACCGGCCAACAAGGCGCCCATGTCTAGCGAGTACACGACAGCGTTTTGCAAAATTTCAGGCACATCACCTTGAGTAACGCGCCATGCAAGGCCTTCAGCAATCGCAGTTTTACCAACGCCTGCCTCACCCACCAGCAAAGGATTATTTTTACGGCGGCGGCACAAGGTTTGAATCACTCGCTCGACTTCAGCTTCACGACCAATCAATGGATCGATCTTGCCTTCAGCTGCGAGCTTGTTGAGGTTCTGAGTGAATTGGTCGAGCGCACTTTCTTTTTGCTGACCTTCGGACGAACTTTCTTCCACACCTTCGGGTGCTTTTTGCGATTCGGACTGTTGATCCTTACGCACGCCATGAGAAATAAAATTAACAACGTCGAGTCGAGTTACTCCTTGCTGATGCAGGTAGTAGACGGCATGCGAATCTTTTTCGCCGAAGATTGCCACCAGCACGTTAGCGCCTGTGACTTCTTTTTTACCGTTGGAAGCTGACTGTACGTGCATGATGGCACGTTGAATGACACGTTGAAAACCTAAGGTCGGTTGAGTATCAACTTCGCTCGTACCGGGAACCGTCGGTGTATTGTCTGTAATAAAGTTGGTGAGGGTTTTACGGAGGTCGTCAACATTCACCGCACACGCACGTAAAACCTCCGCCGCTGAGGGATTGTCTAGTAGCGCAAGCAAGAGATGCTCGACAGTAATAAATTCATGTCGTGATTGTCGAGCCTCAACAAAGGCCATGTGCAAACTAACTTCAAGTTCCTGGGCGATCATGCTTCCTCCATCACACACTGCAGCGGGTGCCCAGCCTTACGGGCGTGGGTTAAAACGAGCTCTACTTTTGTACTGGCAATATCTTTGGGATATACGCCACACAATCCTTTGCCATCACGATGCACTTTCAACATAATCTGTGTAGCGTTCTCGCGGTCTTTGTTAAAGTATTCCTGAATGATAGCGACCACGAATTCCATTGGCGTGTAATCATCATTAAGCAACAGCACCTGATACATGGAAGGCGGCTTAACCGCTTCCTTTTGCTCCTTCGTAATCAGAGCCGTGCCATTATCATTCTCTTCGTTAGTTGCCATGCTTCTATTCTAATGCTTTCATCTACCTGCGTAACAAGTTAAACCAGCCATATCCTTACGCTTGCATCGATATTACGCGCTTTCCTCGCCATGCGCAGGGCACTCCATCCAAGAGGCTCGCCAATCCTGGATTCTCAAGAAGTTCCGCCAAGTCTGATCCTTTTGGCAATTAACTTGACTTTTGGATTTTTTACGCGAACAATGCAAAAGATCAATAAATGTGCGGGTTGGCACTAATTGATATAGGAGGAGCAATAATAAGAGGGGGCAGCGTTACGCGAGGCTTCTTGCTTTTAGGGCTCGTGTGATTCGTTCTTAAAGAAAGACGCTTTTTATGGCAACTGGTACTGTAAAGTGGTTTAACGACGCCAAAGGCTTCGGTTTTATCACTCCGGATGATGGTGGCGAAGATCTGTTCGCGCACTTTTCCGCGATTCAGATGAATGGCTTCAAAACCCTCAAAGAAGGGCAAAAAGTATCGTTTGAAGTAACGCAAGGCCCCAAAGGCAAGCAAGCTTCTAACATTCAAAACGCCTGATTACCCATTAGGACCCTCTCAAAAACCCCTGGCAAAACCGGGGGTTTTTATTTTCTAGCGTATTCGCATCTCACTGCAATGGCCTGAGACTTTATCAAAACAAGTTCTGCAGACCATTGAGCAAGAGCTAAGTCAATTCAACAATTACATATTTGAAATCATTACGTCGCCAAATTCCGAACAGGAAACTTGCGTCGCCCCTTCCATCAAGCGGGCAAAGTCATAGGTGACCTTTCTGGAGGTAATGGATTTCTCCATCGAACTAATCACCAGATCAGCTGCCTCAAACCAGCCCATGTGGCGCAACATCATTTCTGCCGAGAGAATCAGCGATCCTGGGTTGACGTAGTCCTTACCAGCATATTTAGGCGCTGTACCATGCGTGGCTTCAAACATCGCGACCGAATCAGATAAATTGGCGCCAGGCGCAATACCAATACCGCCGACCTGAGCTGCCAAAGCATCAGAGATGTAATCGCCATTTAAGTTCAATGTGGCGATAACGCTGTACTCATTTGGACGCAATAAGATCTGCTGCAAGAATGCATCTGCAATCGAATCCTTGACGATGATGTCTTTGCCGGTCTTTGGATTCTTAAACGTACACCAAGGGCCGCCATCAATCATGGTGGCACCAAACTCTTTTTGTGCCAGTGCATACGCCCAATCACGGAAGCCACCTTCGGTGTATTTCATGATGTTGCCCTTGTGAACGATCGTCAACGAAGGCTTGTCGTTATCAATCGTGTATTGAATAGCTTTGCGGACTAGGCGCTCGGTGCCTTCGCGTGACACAGGCTTAACGCCAATACCAGACGTTTGCGGGAAGCGGATCTTCTTCACGCCCATTTCCTTGATCAGGAAATCGATCACTTTTTTAGCCCCATCCGTACCTTCTTGCCACTCGATGCCGGCGTAGATATCTTCAGAATTCTCACGGAAGATCACCATGTCTGTTTTTTCAGGCTCACGCAGTGGCGAAGGTACGCCCTTAAAGTAGCGAACGGGACGCAGACAAACATACAGATCTAGTTCCTGGCGCAGCGCAACGTTCAATGAACGGATGCCGCCACCCACGGGGGTAGTCAGAGGACCTTTGATCGATACAACATAGTCCTTTAGGACTTTCAGAGTTTCTTCTGGCAGCCACACATCTGGGCCGTAAACCATGGTCGATTTTTCGCCAGCATAAATTTCCATCCAACTGATTTTGCGTTTACCGCCATAGGCCTTGGCAACTGCTGCATCGATCACCTTAATCATCACAGGACTAATATCAACGCCCGTGCCATCGCCCTCAATGTACGGAATAACCGGGTTGTCAGGCACATCGAGAGAATAGTCAGCGTTAACTGTGATTTTCTTACCCTCGGCGGGCACTTTAATATGTTGATACATCGTTATCTCCGAAGATTTTGGCGGATAAAGAAATTGTATTTTGCGTCTTGTGAACGGCAAAGCACTTTAATTAAATTCTACGCACTGCTGTTGGCATGTCTTATATAAGACATAAGACCGCTTTTCACATTATGCACTAGAATTTCGCAGTTCGCCATACAAACAAGTGTGCCACGATACGCAGGATAAACCCTATTTACTTAAGTTACGCGCCCTATCAGACATGACCAATACGTATCGAAAAATTCCTCATGTCATTGATTCTATTTAATAAACCCTATGGCGTCATGAGCCAATT
>JBIIQR010000061.1:0-7108 GCA_044341985.1 Burkholderiaceae bacterium | reverse complement strand
TTCTGCGCGCGTGGTCATGAAATCACCCGGCCAGGTTCGCACCAGTTTCATAATCGCTGCATCTTCTTCCCATTTAATGAGTTTGACGGGTGCGTCACCGGCGACACGTCCCATGGCTGCGACCATGTCACCCACCGTGATACTCAGGCCCGGCAAATTCACTGCACCGGCACTGCCAAAGACTGCGCCATCCACTTCGTGCGCATGAATTAAATTATTAACGGTGCTGCGCGGTGAGAGTACCCACATACGTGTATTGGTAGGCACTGGGCAAATGGATGTGACGCCGTTTAATGGTTCACGAATAATGCCGCTCGCAAAACTCGATGCCGCTTTGTTGGCTTTACCGGGTCGCACCGATACGGTGGGTAGACGTACTGAGCGACCATCCACAAACCCTTTACGCGCATAGTCCGTCACCATTAATTCGCACATCGCTTTTTGCGCACCATACGAACCTTGCGGTGTGGCGGGAGTGGTGTCGAGAACTTTGGCAGGCAGATCGCCGCCGAATACAGCCACTGAACTGGTAAATACAAAACGTGGTTTATTTCCATTACGACGTGCTTGCTCCAGCAAGATACGTGTGGCATCAAGATTGATGCGCATGCCTAAATTAAAATCACTTTCGGCTTCACCACTCACTACGGCTGCCAGATGAAATACGGTTTGAATAGATGGTGTGAGCGCATTTGCAACGCTGGTGGCATCGGCGACATCGCCGGTCATGGATACGATGCGCGGATCAGTAAATCCTTGTGCAGCGACTTGATCGAGTAGCACGATGCGATTGAGGGTGTGTTGTTTGCCGTCGGGGCCAGCGAGCGTTCCGCGTTCGAGTAATTTTTTTGCAAGCTTTACACCCAAAAAGCCTGCGCCACCGGTAATTAAAACGTCCATCGTAGTCTCCGCGATTGTTATAAGAATTTATGTGCGGATAGTGTACTGGATGTGGTGGCCATGTAAGCGCGATAAAAGGTGGTTAGTTTTTTCCTTGTGTACGCCAAGCAGGCTACCCACGGTGCTGATGGAGACTTTTGCTGAGACCTAGAGCTTTTGTGTGTCTTTCATGCGGCTGGAGTTCCATTGGTGCGCGTATCCGCTAGTGGTACTCGAGGTGAATTTTCTTGCCGAAAAATGTTTTCCACGGGTGGATCATCGTGCACGGTGAGTTGTAATTTGTTTTCGCTGGCACGGTGCAATACGCGTAATTCATCGCCGACGATTTCTGTCGTGTGTCTTTCTATGTTGTCTTTGCCTACCCATTTGCGGGTTTGCAGATGGCCTTCCAAATAAATTAATGCCCCTTTTTTTAAATGATGCGCTGCCAGTTCGGCCAGTCGCTTATACAAGACGACCCGATGCCATTCGGTTGCGTCACGGCGAGCGCCGGTGGATTTGTTTTTCCATGATTCGCTGGTGGCCACCGACAAATGCGCGACTAACTCCCCACTGTTCATGGTGCGCATGTCGGGATCCTGACCGAGATGGCCAATCAATAGTGCTTTATTCAGTGTTCCTGTCATCGTGATTTCCATGAAGAAGAGACCATAAGGTGGACGTCATCATGGCGCTGCCCAATAGCCAAGGTGCTGTGATGATTCAAGCTTCGCGCGAGTGCTGGCTGAGCTGGGGCAGACAAGCACAACAAAGCCTGGCGTCAGAGCTAAAAAGGCGGGTAAAAATGTCTAGTCAGCCTGACACTTCGGGGTGTACAGTAAGCCCTGTGGCCGTCAGCAGGGATGTTATTAGTAAAAAAATAACCCGCTCGATAGGCTTTCGACCCAGCAATGGGTGATGGGGGACGGGGTGGAAAAATTCTTCGCAGGCACCGGCCTGATCGATGTGGTGTTAGCGGCTACGCTGCTTGAATGGATGGCACTGGAAATGTGGTGGCGCATCACAGGCAAAGGGCTGGATCCCGTCGAGTTACGTTTGGTCCTACTCGCCGGCTTGGCGTTGATGCTGGCTGTGCGCACTGTCCTGATGTCCTTACCCTGGTTTGTGACGGCGTTGCTTCTTTCGGCGGCTGGTTTGGTGCATTTAGCTGATCTCAAGCGGCGTTGGTCTGTTTCATCGAGCTGAGTTTTTTCGGAGAAGATTTTCATGCGTTTGAGTTTTCCGTTTTCTGCCATCGTGGGGCAGGAAGAAATGAAGCAAGCGATTTTGGTCGCCGCGGTTGATCCCGGTGTCGGTGGTGTATTGGTGTTTGGTGATCGCGGTACCGGCAAATCGACAGCGGTACGGGCGCTTGCAGCCATGCTGCCCAAAATGCGCGCTATGGCGAACTGCCCGTATGGCTGCGATCCTGAGCCGGGTACGACCTCATGCAAAGAATGCGCGCCACTTAAAACGAAAGGCAATCCAAAAACACTATTGCGCGACGTACCCGTCGTGGATTTACCTTTAGGTGCAACGGAAGATCGTGTTGTTGGTGCGCTAGATTTAGAGCGCGCTTTATCAGATGGTGTGAAAGCGTTTGAACCCGGATTATTAGCGCGTGCTAATCGCGGATTTTTATACATCGATGAAGTCAATTTACTGGAAGACCATTTAGTGGATTTGCTGATTGATGTCGCCGCTTCAGGCGAGAACATGGTTGAGCGTGAAGGTTTGTCGATACGTCATCCGGCACGTTTTGTATTGGTGGGAAGTGGTAATCCGGAAGAAGGCGAGCTGCGTCCGCAATTACTCGATCGTTTTGGTTTGGCCGTCGATGTAACAACGCCTACCGATATCAAACTACGTATTGAAGTGATTAAACGACGCGATACCTTTGAGCGCGGCCCCGAAGCCTTTGTTGAGCAATGGCGCAAAGAAGATGAAAAAATTCGGCGTCGTATCGTAGCGGGTCGCAAGCGACTCGACGAAGTGCAAGTACCCGATGCGGTACTCGAACGTGCTGCTGAATTGTGTATGGCGCTGGGTACCGATGGTTTGCGTGGTGAGCTCGCATTGATGCGTGCAGCGCGTGCATTAGCAGCGTATGAAGGTGATACGGTCGTCACAGTCGATCATCTAAAACGTATGGCAGCACCTGCATTACGACATCGCTTGCGACGTAATCCTTTAGATGATTCTGGTTCCGGCACGCGTGTGGCGCGCGCGGTGGAAGAAGTATTTGCGGCTAGTCCAAACTAGCACTTAATCACCAACGTTTGAACGCGTGATGTCTGATTCCAGCGACTCCCTAGAGCAAGATAGTGAAGCCCCCAGTACGTGGTCGCTGGCGGTTCACGCGGCTGCGTTGCTGGCGATTGATCCGGTAGGTTTGGCAGGTGCGCGCATACGTGCAGGTGCCGGTCCAGTGCGGGATGCTTGGATGAGTTTGCTACAAACGCTAATGGGAGACGCTCCCTGGAAGCGTATGCCAGTCAATATTACCGATGAACGTTTATTGGGTGGCTTAGATTTATCTGCCACCTTATCTGCCGGTCGTCCTATCTTGCAGCAAGGCGTGTTAGCGGATGTAAGTGGCGGCACACTCATTCTCGCGATGGCTGAACGTCTCCCTTCAGCAACGTGTGCCAAATTGGCTCAAGTGATGGATAGCAGTGAAATTCATATTGTTCGCGATGGTATTGATCAGCGACGTGATTCACGCTTTGCAGTGATCGCTTTAGATGAAGGCGTGAGCGAAGAAGAAGTGTTATTGCCGGGTCTGCGTGATCGTCTTGCGTTTGATCTCGATTTGCGTTCAGTCTCATGGCAAGAGGTGCGCGATTACCCTGCTAATTTGATTTCATCTGAAGAGGTAGTCGCAGCGCGTGCTCGCTTGTTTGATATGAATATCGGTGATGATTTACTCGAAGCTGTGTGTGGAACCGCTATGGTTTTGGGTGTGGATTCTGCGCGAGCGACATTGATGACCTTGTCTGCTGCGCGTGCCAATGCTGCATTAAATGGTGATGCAGATGTGGGTGCGGATGATGTGCGTGCTGCCGCTGAATTAGTACTGGCACCGCGTGCGACGCGCTTGCCACCGGCACCGCAGTCGGAGGCTAGCTCAGAGCAAGAACAAGAAAATCAGCAAGAGCCAGATCAAGAACCGTCTCCACCGCCTGAAGAAAACGAACCGCCTCCTGATTCAGAGTCAGATCCGTCCACTGAACAAAATCCGCAAGCACTCGAAGATCAAATTCTCGAAGCCACCAAGGCAGCGATACCGGCGGGCTTGTTGTCGCAATTACTGTCTGGTGGAATGCAGCGTCGTGCCAGCAGTGGTAAATCAGGCGCGGCGGTTAAAGGTGGTTTGCGTGGTCGGCCAGCGGGTTCGCGACGTGCTATGCCAGCGCATGGAAGTCGTTTGCATTTAATGGACACGTTACGTGCCGCTGCACCTTGGCAAAAAATTCGTAAGGCCACCGCAAAAAATCAGCAAGCAAAAATTCAAGTGCGTGCTGAAGATTTTCATGTCGCACGTATTAAGCAAAAAACGGCGACGACGACGTTATTTGTAGTGGATGCCTCTGGTTCATCAGCATTGAATCGTTTAGCCGAAGCTAAAGGTGCGGTGGAGTTGTTGCTTGCTGATTGTTATGTACGTCGTGATCAAGTTGCGCTGATTGCCTTTCGCGGCAAGCAAGCGGAGTTGTTATTGCCGCCCACACGCTCGCTCGTGCGTGCAAAACGTAGTTTGTCGGGATTGCCCGGAGGTGGTGGCACACCACTGGCTACCGCGATTGATACGGCGGCCTCAGTCGCTGAAGGTTTACAACGTCGTGGATTAACACCGGTGATTGTGTTGCTCACCGACGGTCGCGCCAATGTGGCGCGTAGTGGTAGTGGTGGTCGCGAGTTGGCTTTTTCTGAAGCGATGGAAGCTGCACGACAACTCGCCGTGATGCAAATGTCAGTCTTGTTTATCGACACTTCGCCTCAACCTCAAAAAGCAGCCGCTGAATTAGCCGCCGCGATGCGTGCGCGTTATATGCCATTGCCATTTGCTGGAGCAGCGTCGGTGTCACAGGCCGTTCGTGTTGCTGCGTTGGATGGAGTGCGTTGAATTGAGTCAGCGTTTGGATTGGGACACCGATGGTCGTGATTGGCCAAATCGTTCGCATAGTCATTTTGTGAAAGCCGCAGGGCTTAACTGGCATGTGCAGGAATTTGGATTAACGCATGCGACAGAATTCAATCCTAAAAAAATTTTGCTATTACACGGCACGGGTTCGTCATCGCATTCTTGGCGTGATGTTGCACCTTTGCTCGCGCTGCGTTATCAGGTACTAGCGATTGATTTGCCGGGTCATGGATTTACATCTATGCCAGCCGCTGAAGAGCAATCGCTGAATGGAATGGCGCGCAAGGTTGGTGAGTTATTGCGTGTGATGTCATTTACCCCAACACTAGCGATTGGTCATTCTGCCGGTGCGGCTGTTGCTGCGCGCATGGTGCTAGATGGCGCCATTGCACCTGTTGCTGTAGTGAGTTTGAATGGTGCGTTTTTAGGTTTTGGTGGTTTGGCAGGGCAACTGTTTTCACCGATTGCGCGTTTGCTGTCTGCCGGATCATTTGCTGCACGATTTTTTGCCTGGCAAGCGACGGATTACAGCGTCGTTGAAAAATTAGTGCGCGGTACCGGATCCGTATTAGATCCTTTAGGTATGAAGTTATATGCGCAATTGGTGCGTAATCCTACCCATGTATCAGCCGCACTCGCGATGATGGCGAATTGGAATTTAGATGCGCTGGAACGTGACATACCCCAACTGACTTTGCCGGTATGGCTGGTCTCGGCAGAAAATGATTTAACGGTGCCGCCGTCACAAGCCACACAGGTGGCGCGTTTGCTACCAAACGCACGCCAGGTTGTGTGGCCTATGCTGGGTCATCTCGCGCATGAAGAAAGCCCCACGCAATGTGTGAGGCTTATCGATGAGGTGATGCAGAGCTGATTAGTTCATCCGATCGCAATAGATGCATTGATCGAAATAGTAGTCGCGATCGTCGTGACGATTTTCTTTTGGCCGTGGCCGTCATTTTGGACCGACTCTACGGTCACTAATCCCAGCTTAGATAAACGCAACACGTCTTTGGATACCGCACTGGGATCTCGGTGAGAGGCCGCAGCTAAATCGGCGATAGAGCGACCGCCTTTGCTGGCCAGGCGAAGTAACTCAAATCGCTTAGGTGTAAGTTGGCTTAGGAAATCTTCAAACTCATAGCTGTTGAAAACTTTAGAGTAGGGCAACGTCTCAGACTCAGCATCCAGTGCTCGAGCAACTTCCTTGCTTTTACGAATGTGCAGACTCAGGGCCCGATCATTTTTAAAGTCTTCGATAGAAATTTTTCGTTTGCTCATCGCTACTCTCCATTTACAAACTTGATGGCAATTTCCCGCCACTCACGCTCAAATCGCTCATAAAGCGCTGCATACCCAAGGAAGGCCTCAGCAGTTACTTGACCCATGAAATGCCGGTGAGAAAATCCATGTTTATTGTCGTAGCCAAGTACGCGTCCGTTGTCGCCAGCATAGATAGCAGGGTTCACATAAGCCAGTGCATAGCTAATTACCTTTTTTGAGGGTAATTCGCGTGTCACACTCTCTTTCAGAACTCCACCACCCAATCTAGCTGGAATCAACGCATCTTTAGGGGTATAGATCTCTACTGATTTAGACAGCTTTCTTCTCTTGACAGGCATGATTTCATAATCCCATGCTGACGTCAATGCGACCACGTTGCGAATGCGTGGTTGAGCTGGAAGGAGGGTACTTGCGGCAGATTGTTCGCGCGCCTCCATCAGCATACTCAATCGCTTCGGTTAACCCTTTTTTGAAGCTGTTGAATTTTTTGCTCATGATCGGCGCCAAAAATTATTTGGCGGCTAGCTTTTAAGGAGCGAGCATCTTATGAGCGACCGAATTTATTTGTAGGTTAAACCGATCATCTTGGTAGGGTTGGTCTGTGCCAACCCAATCGCCGCCCTAGTTCACATGCGCTTTAACAACACTCCCCCGATGCTCACTGGTCCGACACCCACACCTTGCAATTGAAAGATTCCAGCAATCTCGGCGGGCCCAGTACCACTACTACCTGCGCCTACCGCGCCATAAAATCGACCCGAAGCACCGCCACTTACGTTTGTGTTCGAAGCGATGCCGCTA
>JBIIQR010000060.1:0-7111 GCA_044341985.1 Burkholderiaceae bacterium | reverse complement strand
GTTCTGTGTGCAAGCGCATGCGCAAACCTATCCTTCGATTGGTCGTGCTGCGACAGTCGCAGAAATTGCGGCATGGGATAGCGATGTGCGGCCAGATTTTCGTGGTCTGCCAGTAGGGTCGGGTAGCGTTAGTCAGGGAATGAAGGTGTGGGAAAAAAAATGTCAGTCCTGTCATGGCGCATTCGCTGAATCACCGGCTGTTTTTCCACCGCTGATTGGTGGCACGACGAGTGCTGATATCGTGCGTGGCCGTGCAGCTGGTTTGACGGCAGTGACAGAAAATTCTAAAACCACCATCATGAAGTTAGCGACGGTATCGACCTTATGGGATTACATACGTCGCGCGATGCCATTCGATGCGCCAAAAAGTTTATCCGTCAACGAGGTATATGCGACGACAGCATATCTTTTACATCTAGCGGATATTCTTCCGGCTGATTTCACGCTCACTGAAAAAAATATTGCGCAGGCTCAGGCAAAAATGCCAAACCGCGACGGCATGAGTACCGCCCATGGCATGCTGGATGTGAAGGGTAAGGGCGATGTTAGCAGTCAGGCATGCATGAACGATTGTTACGTGAATGAGCAATCGTTGGTTGTGTTACCTCCTTCAGTCAACGGCCTTAACGGTAATCTCGCTGAGCAAAATCGTAACTACGGTTTAATCCGAGGCGTGGATACAAACGCAAAGCGATAATTTTCCTGGCGCGCTGCGCTCTGCAGAAGGTGCCCTATCAGTGGCACAATGCACAAAACCATTGACGGAGATATGAATTGGATCAGAGTCGGCGCGACGCTATGCGCATTGCCTCAGGGTTAGCGATCGCCTTTAGTTCCGGGTTGCTAAAACCTTCGGAGGTGTTCGCTGAAGTAACGGAGGTCGCGGAAGTTGCTTGGGGTTCAGACTGGAATGGTGCGGTCTATTCTGCTAAGAGTCTTGAAGCTTTTGTGATTGCCATGAATGGCGATACCACCACTCCCAACACACCACGAACGGTGATGGAGCGTGGTCGTGCGCCGGGCTTGAGTGAAGCGCCTAAAAATCAGCTCATTATTGATGCGCCTGAGCTCGCGGAAAACGGTACGAATGTACCTGTCACGCTCACGAGCAAAATTCCCAAAACAGATTTCATTGCGTTGCTGGCGGATTTAAATCCTAATCCCGTGTGCGTTGGTTTTCATGTCTTACCCGATAACGAGGCTACGTACTCAGTCCGCATTAAGGTGGCAGAAACATCGGGAATAGTTGCTGTAGCGCGTTCAGAGGGGCGTTGGTATTACGCCATTCGCGACATCACGGTCATGATAGGAGGCTGCCTTGGGTGATCCTATGCGTGTACGCGCTGTGCATAACAGCGGCGTTGTTGAAGTGAAAGTGCTGATGAAGCACCGTATGCTCAGTCGTTTATCGTGGAGTACCGAGGGTCAATTGATACTTCCGCATTTCATTCAAACCTTGCGTGGTACGTGCAATGGTCGGCCGGTGTTGCATGTTCATTTTGGTGGATCGGTGGCGCGTGATCCGTATTTCTCATTCAAGTTCAGAGGCGGCAAGGTCGGGGACAAAGTGGAAATTACGTGGGTCGATACGGAAGGGGACAGTCGAACAGATGAAACGCTTGTCACATAAGTTTTTTTATAAGCTGCGGCGCACCAATATAACTTTGCTTATATCTACTTGTGCTTGATAGAAAGCCAGTAAGTGCAATGTAAGTTGAGGAGTAGATGAGAAGTCTGCTGACAAACTCGTCGGCTGTCCCGATTATCTTCCCAAGTCATTGATTTATTTCACTTCAAAAAGAAGTCGCGCTCGCGAGTCATTCAGTGAATAACGATATATGGCTAAACGGCCCACCCTAAAAATTGTCAAGAAAATATCAACTTACATCACTGCGCTTTTCTTGCGAGTTACTTGATACGAATGATTTGGGATTGAAAAATTTTGCAAAGTCAACAATGTTGGTGATGTATCAATAAAGTGCTAGGTGGGTTTTATTGATTTTGCTAAATAACGGTGCTATATAGACACATGCGTAAAAAATTCGTCCAAAAAGGCAACACTTTTGGGGCGAGCAAAGGCTACGCGGAAGCAAGACGCCCACTGCAATTTCCCCAAGAAGGACATGCAGAAAGGTGACGATGGGCAGAATAAATTTGAGCTTAGCCCGCTTCAAAAAAAATCTAATGAGAAATCATTGGCTTAAGTTGCAGTGAAACCATGAGAAAGAGGAGAGTAAAACATGGCAATCAGTTTTAATCTGAACGGCTCGACGGTATCCGTCCAGTCCGAAGCGGATACCCCGCTGTTGTGGGTAATTCGTGATGAAGTGGGTCTGACAGGTACTAAATTTGGATGTGGCGCAGCACTTTGCGGTGCTTGCACAGTTCATCTGAATGGCACACCTATTCGCGCATGCCAAACTCCAGTTTCGGCAGTCGCAGGCAAGAAAGTCTCAACAGTTGAGTCGCTTTCCGCTGATAACTCACATCCATTGCAAAAAGCATGGATTAAGCATCAGGTACCACAGTGTGGTTACTGCCAGTCGGGTCAGTTGATGAGTGCAGCTGCGCTGCTCTCGAAAAACAAAAATCCGAGCGATGCAGACATCGACAACGCGATGAGTGGAAATCTGTGCCGTTGCGGCACCTATAACCGCATTCGCGCTGCGATCAAAGATGCCGCTGCAGAATTGCGTCGCGCTTAAGGTAGAGGAGACAAACAAATGACAACAAATCGTCGCGAATTTCTAAAAACGTCTGCAGTTGCTTCTGGCGTCGCTGTACTGGGCATGTATGTGCCAGGTATGGGTGGCAACGAAGCTAAAGCTGCGGGTTCCCTGCATACTCCGAACGTATGGGTACACATTGCAGATGACAACTCCATTACCCTTCTCTCGCACATGTCAGAGATGGGTCAGGGTGTGCATACAGCGCTGCCTATGCTGATTGCAGAGGAACTGAACGTAGACATCAATAGCGTTAAAGTAGCTACCGCTCCAGCGAATCCTGCTTACGTTAACGGCTTGCTCGGCGCGCAGATCACAGGTGGCTCCACCTCGATCCGTGATGCATGGGAAAAGCTGCGTGTAGGTGGTGCACAAGTTCGCACCATGCTGGTTGAAGCTGCTGCTAGCAAGTGGGGCGTTGATGCTTCCTCGCTGACAGCGAACAATGGTGTTGTTTCCGGTGGTGGCAAGAGCGCAACCTACGGTGAACTCGCTTCTGCTGCTGCAGCACTGCCAGTACCTAAAGACGTAAAAATCAAAGATCCTTCACAGTTCCGCGTGGTTGGTAAGCCAGCTAATCGTCTGGACACACCAGCTAAGGTCAATGGCACAGCCGAATTCGGTATCGATGCCAGAGTTCCAGGCATGGTGTACGCCTCGATCGAGCAGACTCCAGTTATCGGCGGTAAGCCAGTTAGCTTTGACGGCACTAAGGCCAAGGCTATGCCAGGCGTGATCGATGTGGTTCAGATCGCTGACGGCGTTGCAGTGGTGGCTGACACTTACTGGCACGCTTACAACGCTCGTAAGAAGGGTCTGACGGTTAAATTTGAAGACGGTGCAGTAGGTGGCATGTCTTCAGCAAGTATGTGGGCCGCAATCAAAGGCGCTGAGAAAGACATCAAAGCTATCAAGATTCGTCCTGATGTGGGTGATGCAGCCGGTGCTATCGCTGGTGCAACTAAAGTCGTTAAGGCTAACTACACCACAGCCATGATGGCTCACCAGCCGCTCGAGCCAATGAACATGATCGCTGATGTTAAAGGCGATAAATGTGATTTGACTGGCCCAACTCAGTTCCAACAAGGTGCACAAGGTACGGCAGCTGCTGTACTGGGCATCAAGCCAGAGAACGTCACCGTACGTACTACCTACTTGGGTGGTGGTTTCGGTCGTCGTATCGAACTCGATTTCATCTCGCAAGCTGTTCAAGTATCCAAAGCTGTTGGCCGTCCGGTCAAAGTGCTGTGGAGCCGTGAAGACGACATGAAGCATGACTTCTATCGTCCAGCTGGTTTGAACCGTTTGGAAGCTGGTCTGGATGCTTCAGGCAATCCGGTTGGCGTGAAATTCCAGTTGACCTCGCAGTCGATCACACAGCGTGCCTTTGGTTTGCCAAAGAACACACTGGATCCATTCATGGTCGAAGCGTCGGTTCCGCTGTACAGCGTGCCAAACACAGCGCATGACGTGATCATTCACGACACAGGCTATCGTGTCGGTTACCTGCGTGCGGTATCGCACACAATGAACTGCTTCGCTAACGAATCCTTCATGGATGAGCTGGCACATGCAGCAGGTAAAGATCCTGTGGCATATCGTTTGGGTCTGCTGGGCAATGAGCCACGCATCACCAACGTGCTGAAAATCGCAGCTGAGAAAGCTGGCTGGGGCCGTAAGTTGCCTAAAGGCCGTGCTCTGGGCGTTGCAATCATGGAAGGCTACGGTACTTACATGGCACAAGTGGCTGAAGTTTCGGTCACTGAAGGCAATGCGAAAGTGCACAAAGTCTGGGTGGTTAGCGATCAAGGCAACATGGTTAACCCTGAGATCGTTCGTCAGCAGTTGGAATCAGGCATCATCTATGGTCTCTCAGGTGCTCTGTACACTGAGAACACCCTGGCAAATGGCCGTATTCAACAGGCTAACTTCAATGACTTCCCGCCGATTCGTCAGAATCAGGCTCCAGTGATTGATGTGACTCTGGTTGAAACAGCGAACAAGCCAGGTGGCGTAGGTGAGCCTTCCACTTCGCTGATCGGACCAGCTGTTGCGAACGCGATTTTTGCTGCAACTGGCAAGCGTATTCGTAGCATGCCATTGGCTAAGGGCTTGAAATCAGCCTAATAAAGTAGCGCGTTGAACGGCTCCCCTCCCGCAAGGGTGGGGAGCTTTTTTTTACTGGCTTCAAAAGTGATGTGTCATGGATAGTATTGACCTAGAAGTACTCAAGACATGCAGCGATTGGATCGTCGCAGGTAAGCGCTGCGAACTCGTCACCGTCATAAAGACCTGGGGCTCTAGTCCGCGTCCCGAGGGCGCTACGCTAGGTATTTGTGATGATGGTCATGTCGTTGGTTCTGTCTCTGGTGGCTGCATCGAAGATGATTTAATTGATCGCGTTCGTAAAGAAGGTATTACGCGCACCCAGCCCGAAATTGTTACCTATGGCATTACCGCCGATGAAGCGCATCGTTTTGGTTTGCCCTGTGGTGGCACCATACAACTGGCGATAGAGCCGCTGTCAGCGGAGAGCCACATAACGGAATTAATTGAGCGATTGGGCAAAGGAGAATTAGTTGCCCGACGTGTTGACTTGCAAAATGGTGCGGTGACTTTAGGATCCGCTAAACCAGGAATGAGTTTGCAAGTATCTGAATCAGCCCTAACGACTATTCATGGCCCGCGTTGGCGGCTGTTGATTATTGGTGCCGGTCAGTTGTCGCGCTTTTTAGCGCAGATTGCGGTGGGTATGGATTACTCAGTCACTGTGTGTGATCCACGTGAAGAATATCGTGAAGGGTGGCATGTTGAGGGCGTGCAGGTAGTGCATGCTATGCCTGATGATTTAGTGCTTGAGATGAAGCTCGATAGTCGCTGTGCTGTAGTGGCATTGACGCACGATCCTAAGTTAGATGATCTTGCGTTAATGGAAGCGCTGAAATCAGACGCGTTTTATGTTGGTGCGATTGGTTCGCGTTCTAACGATGAAAAGCGTCGCGAGCGTCTGCTTGATTTTGATTTGACGTCTGCTCAGCTAGAGAAATTGCACGGGCCGATTGGGCTGTATATCGGTAGTAAAACACCGTCGGAAATCGCGATATCGATACTCGCGGAAATGACTGCTGTGAAAAATGATGTATTGCTGCCCGAAGAAATGAAGGTGGGTAAAGCCAAGGCATCGGCTCAGCTTGAAGCGAGTCCTGATGCCTGCTTATATGATCCCAGCCAACGCATTGTCTGAACGTCCCGATACCCCCTGCGTAGCTGTTTGCTCCACGACCTTCGACGATATTTGTCGCGGTTGTGGACGTACCGTGGTCGAAGTTGCCGAATGGGTATTCATGTCGGCGGAGGACAAAGAAATCGTTTGGGAGCGGATCCTCGCCGAGGGATATCCGCGCCGAAATTAATAAAATTACAATAAAAAGTCGCGGGGTACTGTCTTTATATCCTCAGCATAAACATGCCTAGCTCCGTTTTTTACGTTTCCCGTGATTTGTTGATTGTTAGACTAGTAATCTTGTAATTCCAACGTCATAATCTCGGCCTAAAGTAGTCTCGTGACTACCTCTCTCAGCCCTTTTTCCGCGAACGCGGCCTCTTCCATGAGTGCATCCTCCCCTGAAAGCCAGGTATCAAGCATGGCGCAATCTGGCTATACGCATGCGGCTAGCGACGCGAAATGGCAAGATTTTCTGTTTCACAAGATCACTTTACTTTTTGCAGCATTGGTTTTGCTGGTTCTTGTTGGAATTATGTTGTCTCTTATTGTTGGTGCATGGCCTGCTTTGCAGCATTTCGGACCAGGCTTCATTACCCGTATTGAATGGGATCCAGTTAATAATGAATACGGCGCGCTAATTGCGATCGCCGGAACTCTCATCTCGTCAACCATTGCGCTGCTCATTGCCTTTCCGATTAGTTTTGGTATTGCATTATTTCTCACAGAGATTTGCCCAGCATGGCTTAAGCAGCCTTTGGGAACAGCGATTGAGTTATTGGCCGGTGTGCCCAGTATTATTTATGGCATGTGGGGCTTGTTTGTGTTTGCCCCTTTATTTGCTGATCACGTGCAGCCTTTATTGCAAAATGTTTTGGGCGACGTTCCGGTAATCGGTCAGTTGTTTCAAGGCCCGATGATGGGCATAGGCATGCTGACAGCGGGCCTGATTCTCTCGGTAATGATCATTCCTTTTATTGCCTCTGTGATGCGTGATGTTTTTGATACCTGCCCCGGCGTACTCAAAGAATCAGCTTACGCACTAGGTTGTACACGCTGGGAAGTGGTGAGAAACATCGTGCTTCCGTATACGCGTATCGGTGTTGTGGGTGGTGTGATGCTAGGCTTAGGCCGTGCGTTGGGCGAGACTATGGCGATTACG
>JBIIQR010000059.1:0-7134 GCA_044341985.1 Burkholderiaceae bacterium | reverse complement strand
CTCTTCCCATGTTTTGAGTTGCTGTTTCACCTTCGCCGAAGCGCTGATATCAGCGGCACCATATATTTTGGTGGCTACCTTTTTCATTTTTTCTAGCAAAGAATCACCATCTTCATACACATACGTCATACCGCTCGGCTGCTCTGAAAGTCGGACCACTTCATGCGCCAAGGCTTCAGCACCCGCACCGCCCTTTGCCCAATGCTCTGCCAACACTACATTGACGCCCAGTGCTTTCATTCTATCGGTGACTAATTTGATTTCGGCTTCGGTATCGAAGGTAAAACGATTAATCGATACTACGCAAGGCAGCCCATAATTCTTTGTCACACTCGACACATGGCGCTCAAGGTTAACCAAGCCTTTTTCAAGAGCGACGAGATCTTCGCCATTCAGTTCTTTCACATCTTTACCACCGTGGTATTTCAGTGCACGAACAGTGGCCACCAATACACACGCTGATGGCTTAAGACCTGTCTTACGGCATTTGATGTCAATAAATTTCTCAGCACCTAAATCTGCACCAAAGCCTGCCTCAGTCACCACGTAATCACCTAACTTTAAGGCGCTTTGAGTAGCAATCACCGAGTTACAACCGTGAGCGATGTTCGCAAAGGGGCCGCCGTGTACAAACGCCGGATTATTCTCTAAGGTTTGCACGAGATTGGGCTTGAGCGCTTCTTTCAACAACACCGTCATCGCACCGTGCGCATTCAGATCACGCGCATGCACAGCTTTCTGATCACGGGTGTAACCAATAACGATATCGCCTAGGCGTTTTTTCAAATCTTTCACTGACGTAGCTAAGCAAAAGATCGCCATCACTTCGGATGCCACCACAATATCAAATCCATCTTGGCGAACAAATCCATTCGCAGTACCACCAATACCCACGACGATATCGCGCAAGGCGCGGTCATTCATATCGACGACGCGCTTCCAAGTAATACGGCGTGGATCAATATCGAGCGCATTACCATGATTGATATGGTTGTCTATCATCGCTGCCAACAAATTGTTAGCTAAAGCAATCGCAGAGAAATCACCGGTGAAATGCAGATTGATGTCTTCCATCGGTACGATCTGCGCATAGCCACCACCGGCGGCGCCGCCTTTGACACCAAACACGGGTCCGAGTGAAGGCTCGCGCAAACAGATCACGGTTTTTTTACCGATGCGATTTAGCGCATCGCCTAAACCCACCGTGGTAGTGGTTTTACCTTCACCTGCAGGGGTTGGGCTAATCGCTGTCACCAGCACTAGCTTCCCATCCGGTTTACCTTTCAAGGAATCGACATAGTCGAGTGAAATCTTGGCCTTGTAATGACCGTAAGGCTCTAGATGATCATCTGCAATGCCAAGGCGGGAAGCCACTTCAGTAATTCGCTTCATCGTCGCTTTTTGCGCGATCTCGATATCGCTTGCCATGTCGTCTCCAAAATTTATAGTTATATAAAACAGCCGTTGGTGCTGTTGTGCCATTTACCTCAGCTCAACCCGTATTTTAGCGATGTCTGAGGAATTCATACAAAAGAGTCCGAGAAGACCATGATCAAATTACTGTCTATTTGGTAACGACTTCGTAGAACGAGTCTCAGTTGTTCTATAGTCTAGGGAATTCCAGTGTTGAATTTGTCAAAGGCGTGACCCGATGCTAATTAATTGTGCGGTGTACCAAGAAGGTCAAAAACTAGCGGACATCCCCGTTGAAGATATCAGCAACTGGCTAACTAAGCCTGGTTGTTTGACCTGGGTGGCCCTGCGAGATGCATCGCTGGCGGAGCTGAGACAAATGCAGGAAGAATTTGGCCTGCACCCACTGGCAGTTGAAGATGCGACACATGGCCATCAGCGCCCAAAAATCGAAGAGTATGGCGATATTGTTTTCGTTGTGATGCATTTACTAGAGATGCATCAGGATGAAATACTGGTCGGTGAAGTGGCGATTTTTGTAGGCCCCAACTTTGTCCTGTCAGTCCGCAATGGCAGCAAACAAGATTTTTTAGGTGTGCGAGAGCGTTGCGAACGTGAGCCGGAGTTACTCAAACTGGGATCGGGTTTTGTCTCGTATGCCTTAATGGATGCGGTCGTAGACCGGTATTTTCCATTGGTTGAGGCGATCGAAACAGATCTCGAAGACGTGGAAGCTCAAATTTTTGAACGAGGCTCTGCGCGGTGGAACATTGAACGGCTGTATGCACTAAAACATCGTTCATCCATGTTGCGACATGCCGTGGTGCCTTTACTGGAAGTGGTTGGAAAATTACACGGTGGACGGGTCCCTGCAGTGTGCATGAACAGCCAAGAATATTTTCGTGATGTGCATGATCACTTGGCGCGCATCAATGGCGCACTCGATACCATTCGCGACACCATTACGACCGCCATTCAAGTCAATTTATCGTTGGTCACGATTGAAGAATCCGAAGTCACGAAACGTCTAGCCGCGTGGGCCGCTATTTTTGCTGTATCCACCGCACTGGCAGGCATTTGGGGGATGAACTTTGAATTCATGCCCGAACTCAAATGGAAATATGGCTATCCGATGGCCTTGGGTGTCATTGGGTCGATTGCAGGTATTTTGTATTGGCGATTCCGTCGCCAAGGCTGGCTATGACAATAGGAAAATCGAACAACGATTAATCTCAGCTCGTAAAGTAGTCACGTATCACCTGCACCGCTTGTTGAATACCCGCGGCATTCACATCAAGGTGAGTTACAAAACGGAGTCGATACAAGCCTGTTGCTAGAATTCCACGTGAACGTAAATGATCAAGTAAACCCGCAGCACGATCACGGGCTGGGCCACTGAGCTCAATAAATAAAATATTGGTATGCGGTGATTCTATATGCACACCTGGGATACCATCTAAGCCCGATGCGAGGTCACGCATCAACGCATGATCATCAGCCAGTCTGTCGATGTGATGATCGAGTGCATAGCTAGCTGCTGCAGCTAACAAGCCTGCTTGACGCATACCACCACCGGCCATTTTGCGTACCCTATGTGCGCGGTAAATAAAGTCTTTGGAACCACACAGGGCGGAACCCACAGGTGTACCCAGACCTTTGCTGAAGCAAACGGACACACTATCAAAACATGAGGCGATGGCTTTAGCTTCTTTACGTGCATTACTGCCACGCTGTGCGGCTTGCGCTACTGCAGCATTAAATAAACGCGCGCCATCGAGATGCGTAGCTAATCCTCGACCATGAGCAAATTGCGTTGCTTTCTCTATGTACGACATGGGTATCAACTTGCCACCAATGGTATTTTCTAAAGCAAGTAACCGTGTACGCGCGAAATGTGCATCGTCCGGTTTGATGGCCGCTTCAATATCGTCGAGGGCGAGCGACCCATCGGCTTGATGGTTCAAAGGCTGCGGTTGTACGCTACCGAACACTGCCGCACCACCCCCTTCCCACAAATACGTGTGCGCTTTTTGACCAACGATATATTCATCACCGCGTTGGCAGTGTGCGAGTATCCCGCACAGATTACTCTGCGTTCCCGTGGGCATGAACAAAGCGGCTTCAAAGCCCAGCATGTCAGCGATTTTTTCCTGTAACTGAATGACGCTGGGATCATCTCCCAACACATCATCACCTAGTGGAGCCGACAGCATAGCTTCACGCATGCCTGCCGTAGGTCGAGTAACGGTATCACTACGCAAATCAACTAATCGTGTCATGTGAATGCTCGCCTGTGAAATTATTAAAGATAAGGACGAATCCAACCTAGATTTTCTGACGTTCCCGCACGTGGGTTGTATTCACATCCTACATGGCCGTTGTAACCAAGCTCATCTAGTACAGTAAATAGATACGGAAAATTAACCTCGCCGATATCCGGCTCATTGCGTTTAGGAACGCCAGCGATTTGTACATGACCGACATTGGCAAAATGTTTGCGTAGTCGCATTTCTATATCGCCCTCCATGATTTGCACATGATAAAAATCCATCTGTACTTTTAGGTTAGGCTCACCTACTTCGTGCAATATGTCGTGCGCGTCTTGCTGGTAATTTAAAAAGTAACCTGGGATATCGCGATTATTGATAGGCTCGATCAAGGTCGTAATACCTTGCGCTTGACAAGCACGCGCTGCCAGCTTGACGTTCGCAATATACGATTGTCGCATCGCTGCACGATCTGCATCACTGATAGTCACGCGTTGCTGACTATCGAGCGGCATACGGCCAGCCATCACATGTAATCGTTTGCAGCTGGTGGCATCGGCATACGCGAGCGCTTTTTCCAATCCGGCTGCGAATTCTTTTTCACGCCCTGGCAAAGCGGCGATACCGCGCTCGCCTTTATCCCAATCTCCCGGAGGCAGATTAAATAATGACTGTGTTACACCCGATGCTTTAAGACTGTCAGCAATCTGCTCAGATGAAAATTCATACGGGAACAGATATTCAACAAAACGAAAGCCATCGCGTGCGGCGGCCGCAAAACGATCAAGGAACTCATGCTCCTTGTACATCATGCTGAGGTTGGCTGAAAAAGTAGGCATGCGTTTCTTTCGTGCTTTTTAAAGTAAAGGTACATTAATAACGTAAATTAAAGCGCGCTATCAATTCATTGATTTGTTCATCTGAGAGCGCTGCTACAGAACGATTACTCAACAGCCATAGCTTGGCGGTTTCTTCTAATTCTTCCAGTGTTGCCATGGCAGAGGCTAGTGATTGATGCCATACGTTCGGACCCAATCGCTCTATCATCACTGCACGCAAAGGTTTTGCGCTAGCTGAAGCAATTAATTTCGATACGATTTCTGCGACCGCGGGATCACCGGGACGGTGATAAGGCACCAGCGGTACGTGCCCTACTTTCATTACGTAATACGGTGTAATCGGCGGCAGTATGTCGTCGGCCTTCCAAGCACCTTGTAAAGTCAGCGCAACCAGATGGGTGGAATGTGTATGAATGACACAGCGCGCCGATGAATCGGCATGATAAATTGCCTGATGCAAAGATAAAGTCTTACTGGCTGGTTCACCACTGACCTGCTTGCCGTCAAAATCAACTAAAGCGATCTGCTCTGGCTGCAAAAATCCCAGACAGGCATCGGAAGGTGTAATTAAAAAACCGTGATCAGTACGAACACTGATATTGCCTGCAGTGGAATGCGCATAACCACGATCGAATAACGATTTTCCGACGCGACAAATCTCTAATCGCTCTGCGTGTAGTTGATCACTCATAGGCTTTGTCGTCGTAAGCTATTTAGCATGTCATCTCATTTAACTTTGTATCGCTTTACTTCACTGAAGTAAGCGCTTTGGAAAAGAAATCATCGCTACCAAAATTACCCGACTTAAGCGCCAGCAAAATCGATTCAGGTGTGCTGAGCAAAGGAGTAGAGACTCGCCCTGCTGTCCAAGGCACACCCGGATCAATCGCTGCACCAATTTTCAGCGATTGCACACCGAGTGAATTAACCACTGCACCCGATGTCTCACCACCGGCGACAACAAAGCGGCGCACTCCTTGTGCAATCAACCCACTTGCAATGTGCGCCATGCAGTGTTCGATCTTCTCGCCAAGCGCACTGGCGCCAAATTCTTTCTGCAGCGACGCGACTTCGTCAGGCTCAGAAGTAGCGTAAATTAAGCAGGTATCTTTTTGTTGTGCATGCCACTCAAGCACGTGTTGTGCGACTGGTTCATTAGCAACCAGTCGGCGCGGATCAATACGCATAGCAGCACGTCCAGCATGTACCCAATGCTTTACCTGTGCATTGGTTGCTACCGAACAGGAACCTGACAACACCACCGCTTTAGTTGCGGTTGTTGGTAATTGCGCTGCATGTAAATCGGCTGTTACCAAACCACGTTGAATATACGCCGCCGCTAAACCTAATGCCAAACCAGAACCGGCCGTTACTAAAGGCAGGTCGGCGAGCGCATCACCCAAGGTCATTAAATCGGCGTTGGTGACGGCATCGGCAATATCAATTTCACCGGGCGTGGCTGATGAGGCCGTTGCGATCCTTTGCTGGACGACTTGCCTTAGGCTAATAACGCCCTGCGCTATCTGCGTATGACTTAATAAACCTACGTTACATTGTGTCTGAGCACCGAGCACACGCATGAGATTAGAGTCGGTCATCGGTGTGAGTGGATGGTGACGCATACCAGAATCCGATAAAAGCTGATCGCCAACGAACAAGTGCCCTTTAAATATCGTGCGTTGATTTTCGGGAAAAGCTGGGCACGAAATCGTATAGTGAGTCTTCAAGGCCAGCATCAATGCATCCGTTACTGGGCCGATATTTCCTTGGGCAGTCGAATCAAAGGTTGAGCAGTATTTAAAATAAAAGCGTTGTGCGCCTTGTTGCTGCAACCAGCGTAATGCGTCGAGCGATTGAGATATAGCTTCTGCAGGATCGATGTTGCGCGACTTCAGCGCAACGACCACTGCATCAATCTCTTTCAAATCAATCGCAGCAGATACATTTGGTACGCCAATAATTTGTACGGTACGCAAACCTGATCGTACCAACATGCTGGCCACATCGGTTGCACCGGTGTGATCGTCTGCAATAACTCCGAGCATCATGATTTTTCTGCCTTCGCTGGCAAAGTAATACCGGTCATTTGCGCATACAATTTAATGACAGCGCTATCATCTTGCTGACCAAAACCTGCCCCCGACGCACCTAGATACAACTGATGTGCCGACGACGCTAAAGGTAATGCCATGGTGAGCTTTTGCGCTGCATCCAGCACGATACCCAAATCTTTAACAAAAATATTGACAGCTGAAAGCGGTGTGTAATCGCCTGCCAATATGTGCGGCACGCGATTTTGAAACATCCAACTCATCCCCGCTGAATTACAAATGACTTCGTAGAGCTGATGCGGATCAGCACCGGCTTTAATACCGAGTGCCATGGCTTCACATGCAGCAGCGATGTGCACGCCGGCCAAATGTTGATTCACCATCTTGACGGTTGAGCCGGGGCCAGCGTGATCGCCTAATCGATACACTTTGCCCGCATAGGCTTCGAGCACATCCTGTGCAACGGCAAAGGCTTCGGGTTTACCCGAGGCCATGACGGTCATCTCACCCGCTTCTGCTTTGACTGCACCACCGGATACTGGACCATCAATAAAATGGAGGCCT
>JBIIQR010000058.1:0-7151 GCA_044341985.1 Burkholderiaceae bacterium | reverse complement strand
CTAATTGCTGGCGATTAAATTCCTGATAATCACGCTGCCATTCAGAATGCTGAGTTACGGGCATAACTTGCACCGCAGTGACTTTGTACTCCGGACAGTTGGTTGCCCAGTCTGAGTTATCCGTCGTAATCACATTCGCGCCGGATTCAGGAAAGTGGAAAGTTGTATACACAACACCCGGCTGAACATTTTCAGTAATCGTCGCACGCAAAACTGTTTGACCTGAGCGCGATTCAATACCTACCCAAGCATCCTGATGAATGCCACGCTCTTCAGCATCATGCGGATGAATCTCCAATCGATCTTCACTATGCCACTGCACGTTCTCGGTACGACGCGTTTGCGCACCAACGTTGTATTGCGACAGAATACGCCCCGTCGTTAATATCAATGGGAATTTACGCGTCACTTTTTCGGTTGTTGGTACATATTGGGTAATGAAGAATTTGCCTTTACCGCGCACAAAGGTATCAATGTGCATGATTGGCGTACCTTCTGGAGCGGCATCGTTACACGGCCACTGCACGCTACCCAATTTCTCAATCTTTTTGAATGTCACGCCATGGAAGGTCGGCGTCAGCGATGCAATCTCATCCATAATTTCTGACGGATGCGCATACTTCATCGCATAACCTAAAGCATTCGCTAACAACTGCGTAACTTCCCAATCCGAATAACCTGCTTTAGCTGGCATGACTTTACTAACACGCGAAATGCGGCGTTCAGCATTGGTAAATGTGCCATCTTTTTCCAAGAAAGATGAACCCGGTAAAAACACATGCGCGTATTTTGCGGTTTCGTTCAAAAACAAATCCTGAACTACGATGCATTCCATCGCCGACAAAGCGGAAGCGACATGCTGAGTATTCGGATCTGATTGAACAATATCTTCACCTTGGCAATACAAGCCCATGAAGCTGCCATCTAAGGCTGCATCAAACATGTTAGGAATACGTAAGCCGGGTTCGGGATTGAGCGTAACTCCCCAACGCGCTTCGAATTCAGCACGGGCAATACTGTCAGAGATATGGCGATAACCTGGTAATTCATGTGGGAACGAACCCATATCGCATGAACCCTGCACATTGTTTTGACCACGCAGAGGATTCACGCCCACACCTTCGCGACCGACATTACCTGTCGCCATCGCGAGGTTAGCAATGCCCATCACCATCGTAGAGCCTTGTGCATGCTCGGTGACACCCAAGCCATAATAGATCGCTGCATTTCCACCGGTCGCATACAAACGCGCCGCACTGCGAACGGTTTCAGCGGGCACACCGATGACTTCTGCCAAGACCTCAGGTGAATTTTCAGGGCGCGAAACAAATTCTTTCCAATCCTTGAACGATTGCGCATCACAACGCTCAGCGATATACGCTTCGCTACACAAGCCTTCAGTCACCACCACATGAGCCAGTGCTGAAATGATCGCCACGTTAGTACCCGGCTTAAGCTTTAAGTGATAGTCCGCCTGTACGTGCGGTGACTTCACCATTTCTGTGGTGCGTGGATCAACCACTATCAGTTTGGCACCCTGACGTAAGCGACGTTTCATTTGCGATGCAAACACGGGGTGCGCCACTGCGGGATTAGCACCAATCACCATAATGACGTCGGCATGCATCACCGAATCAAAGGTTTGTGTACCCGCTGATTCACCTAAGGTCTGCTTCAAGCCATAACCCGTCGGTGAATGGCAAACACGCGCACAAGTGTCTACATTGTTATTACCAAAGGCAGCGCGAACCAGCTTTTGTACTAAATAAACTTCTTCGTTGGTGCAGCGTGACGACGTGATACCACCGATGGAATCACGTCCATGCTTATCTTGAATGCGGCGGAATTCACTCGCTGCATAGCCAATCGCTTCTTCCCATGACACTTCTTGCCACGGATCGGTAATTTTTTTACGAATCATGGGTTTGAGCATACGATCTTTATGCGTTGCATAACCCCATGCAAATCGCCCCTTAACGCAGGAATGACCGTGATTCGCTTTGCCATCTTTCCAAGGCACCATGCGCACCACTTCATTACCTTTCATTTCAGCTTTGAAGGCACAACCCACACCACAGTAAGCGCAAGTAGTGATTTTGCTGTGCTCAGCCTGCCCCATCATGATCACGCTCTTCTCGGTCAAGGTCGCCGTTGGGCACGCCTGCACGCACGCGCCGCACGAGACGCAATCGGATTCCATAAACGAGTCGTTCTGACCGGCTGCTACTCGCGAATCAAAACCGCGACCATCAATTGTTAACGCAAACGTACCTTGCGTTTCTTCGCAGGCGCGAACGCAACGATTACAAACGATACATTTCGAGGCGTCGTAGGTGAAGTAAGGATTGGATTCATCTTTCTTCAAATCCAAATGATTTTTACCTTGGTAGCCATAACGTACTTCGCGCAAACCAACTAAGCCCGCTACATCTTGCAGTTCACAATTGCCGTTAGTTGGGCAAGTCAGGCAATCTAACGGATGGTCAGAGATGTACAACTCCATCATGCCGCGACGAATATCTGCTAATTTCGGCGTCTGGGTTTTCACCTTCATACCGTTTTCAACCGGCGTGGTGCACGATGCGGGATAACCTTTACGGCCCTCGATTTCAACTAAGCAGACTCGGCATGAACCAAATGCCTCGAGCGAATCGGTGGCACATAATTTTGGAACGTTGATTCCGGCTTCGGTGCTGGCTCGCATCACTGACGTACCTGCAGGTACCGTAATACTTACGCCATCAATCTCTAACGTAACGCTGGTTGCTGATTCGCGTTGCGGCGTACCGTAATCGGTATCATTGAGCTTATTCATGCTGCCTCCTTAGCTGTATTCTTGGATCCCGCTTGTTTACTGTCGATACCAAAATCTTCAGGGAAATGATTCATGGCAGAGAGCACGGGAAATGGCGTCATACCACCCATCGCGCATAACGAACCATTCAACATCACATCACACAGATCACGCACGAGATGTATCTGTTGTTCACGTTCTTCGCCAGCTATCACTTTATCCAGGGCTTCAACGCCACGCGTTGAACCTATTCGACACGGCGTACATTTACCGCATGACTCTACTGCGCAAAATTCCATCGCATAGCGAGCTTGCTTAAGCATATCCACCGTGTCATCAAACACGACGATGCCGCCATGACCCAAAGTGCCACCAAGGGCTAAAAATGCTTCGTAATCGAGCGGTGTATCGAATTGTGATTGCGGTAAATATGCGCCAAGCGGGCCACCAACTTGAACCGTACGTATCTCACGACCCGAACGCGTACCACCACCAAAGTCGTACAACATTTCGCGCAAGCTGATGCCGAAGGCTTTCTCAACTAAACCACCTTGCTTAACATTGCCCGCCAGTTGTATGGGTAAAGTGCCGCGTGAGCGACCCATACCGTAGTCACGATAAAACTCAACGCCGCGCGCAAAAATAATCGGCACCGAAGCAAGTGATATGACGTTGTTGATTACGGTCGGTTTGCCGAACAAACCAGAAATGGCTGGTAGAGGTGGTTTCGCGCGCACGATGCCGCGTCGACCTTCTAAGCTTTCTAGTAGTGCTGTTTCTTCACCGCAGACATAGGAGCCTGCGCCAACGCGCACTTCAAGGTGAAACGCATGGCCTGAGCCTAAAACATTCGCACCTAAATAATTATTTTTCTCGGCAATGACAATCGCTTCATTCAATACGTCAATCGCATGCGGGTACTCGGAACGAACATAGATGTAGCCCTTAGTCGCACCGACAGCAAGACCGGCAATCGTCATACCTTCGATCAGCATGAAAGGATCATCTTCCATCACCATGCGATCGGAGAAGGTACCTGAATCGCCTTCATCAGCATTACACACGATATATTTTTGCGAACCGTTTGTTGCACGCACCGTGTTCCACTTAATGCCGGTTGGGAAAGCAGCACCACCGCGCCCACGCAAACCAGAATCGGTCACTTGCTGCACGATTTGTTCTTGGGTCAGGCCCAACGCATTTTTCAATCCGACATAACCTTCATGCGCGACGTAATCCTCTATTGATACGGGGTCAGTAATGCCGATGCGTGCGAAGGTCAATCGCTCCTGATTTTTTAAAAACGGAATCTGTTCAGTTTTACCCAGCGACAGCGCATGCTGACCACCTTGAGTGAAATTCGCATCAAACAGTAATTTCACATCATCTTCAGTAACTGGACCATACGCATGACGTTCGCCATTAATGTCAACTTCAACTAAGGGCTCTAACCAAAACATACCGCGCGAGCCATTACGTACCAAGGAAATGTCTACACCCTTGGCTTTAGCATGTGCGGTGATAGCTTTCGCTACTTCATTAGCGCCGAGTGCAATCGCTGTCGAATCACGCGGCACAAAAATTTTCACGCTCATACTTGACTCCTTGCGCGCTCAACCAATGTCTTCAAACGATCAATCGTCATCCGCGCATGCACATCATCATTAATCATGGCAGATGGACCACAAGCACATTGGCCCAGGCAATACACAGGCTCAAGCGTAATCGCACCGTCTTTGCTCGTTTCATGGAAATCGCAGCCGAGTGCTTTCACTGCTTCTTGCGCGAATGCGTCGGCACCGACAGCCTGACACGCCTCAGCGCGACAAATTTGCACCACGACTTTACCGGCAGGCTTTTGACGAAAGTGATGGTAATAACTAATGACACCATGCACCTCAGCACGTGACAGATTCAGGGCATCAGCAATACGCGGAACGACTTCAGCAGGCACATACCCCTCAACCGACTGAATAGCATGCAAAATAGGAAGCAGCGCCCCCTCAGTCTTGGCCATACGAGTCAAAATCTCGTCGATGGTATCGGTGGTGACAGTGTCGGACATCAGAATCCTCGTAAATCTGGAATTTATGCAATTAAAAGCCTAAATAAACCCCTGCGATAGGCTGCTTTTCTTTGTAAAACCGCATGGTCAACCTTGTGCCAGACTGTGTCAATATGCTTTTTATCGCCTATGAATATTGTGGCAATCTGAAGGCCTGGCGAACAACAAAAATGTCGGTCTAACCGATGATGTCAACATGAAGATCGCAAACAATCACCACATCTATGTCGTCGAGTTATCCAAAGACGTGCTGTACGAACCAAAGTTCAAGAAAGCCAATCCTGATTACCTGTTCGGCAAACCGTGCGTCTATGTCGGCATGACTGGGCTCGACCCGGACACACGCTTCGATCGACATAAAGCAGGCATTCAAGCTAACAAGTTTGTTAATGAATACGGGCTCTGGTTATTGCCGGAATTGTATGAATCCCATAACCCGATGCCTTATGAAGATGCTAAGTATATGGAAGTTGATTTGGCCATACGCTTAAGGGAAGCAGGCTACGGCGTGTGGCAGGCTTGAGCTACTCCCCTGCACTGAATGAACTCGATGCCCTAAAAATTACTATTTTGAAAATAAAAATATCTCGAATCACCCCAATATCTAGCAACACGTAATTACAAATGCGTAATGCAAAACATTATTGATTGAATTAAGGAATTGAAACTTGCATTCTTAGCCTCGGTCCATGAAGTTAAATTCATTCGAGAAGGCAAATCATGGAAAACAGACAACTTGCACGCCTACTTGGTGCCCTCAGTTTTGAGGAGCGGCTAAGAATTATTGGCTCCCTTATTGCCGCTGGCAGTGAAGGCCTGTCTCAGACCGAACTCGCCGAAATTACGGGACTCAACCCCTCCAGTGTGTGGATACATATCGATTACATGATGGGAACCAATATGGTGAGAAGCCGACCCACATCCAGCGGCAAAATCTTCACCGCTGATCTGCCGCTGCTAGAAGAGTTATTTATTTTTATGAATGAAAATTATGGCGCGGGCGTTCGCCTGGCCAATCGCGCAGCCAGCAAAAAAGTTAAGATTACTGAATAACCCCAGTTATAACAATCTACGCACTATCCTTCCCTCCGAACTACCTCACACTTACGCACTACGATTTCTGGCCTTCAATGCGCCGACCACCTAAAACTATCAGTTAGTATCGCTAAGCATCACGATAAAAGTAGTTAATTCCCGATGAATTTGATCATTAAGATTGGTTAGTACTTCAAGTCGAAGCAGCCGTAATATTTGATGTGCACTACGGATAGATTACCCAAACCCATGAACATATTATTAATCGAAGATGAAGACAAAATCGCTGACTTCGTCCTGACTGGCCTAAGCTCGGCTGGTATGCACGCCGAGCATCTGGCTGATGGCAGCGCTGGATTACAACGCGCCTTATCGACACCCTTCGATGCGATCGTGTTGGATGTGATGTTACCTAGCCTCGACGGCATTAGCGTACTTAAAAGCTTGCGTACATCTGGACTTGTAACACCCATCGTTTTATTGACGGCCAAAACTGATCTGCAAGATAGACTGCAAGGATTTGAAGCGGGAGCAGATGATTATCTACCTAAACCTTTTTTCATTGAAGAACTGATCGCCCGAATAAAAATACTTATCAACCGACAAGCGGGTCTCACTGCTTCACTGATTGAAGAAAATGGTTTGCAACTCAACCGTATCTCTCGGGAAGCTACTTGGTCAGATCATCAGGCTACACTGAGCCAACGCGAATTTACCTTGATTGAATATCTCATGAGAAGTCCTGATCATATTTTTTCACGTAACCAAATACTCAAACATGTATGGGGCTTAGACTTTGACCCCAAGACCAATGTGGTCGACGTCTGCATACAGCGAATTCGAAAAAAATTGATCCACCCTCGTAAAGGCGACCCAAAGAATTTTCCCATTGAGTCTATACGCGGCATTGGCTATCGGTTTCGTAAGGCTTAAATTTTTATCACAGCGCTCACTAAAAATAACTACTTTCTCCATGGTTGATCTTTCAAAATCATTCTATGCCAAAGTTTTTCTGTTGTTCATCGTAACAACGCTGGGTATGTACGTTCTTAATCAACTATTCGTAGGACGCATCGGTGGCGACCAAATGCGAAAGGTTTTTATAGAACGCCAAATCAATGCCAATGTACGCTGGTCGAAAGAACCGTTATCAGAAAAAACGGATGACGAACTCAAAGAAGAATTATTGGACGCTATAAACATCGCCCGCCCTAATGAAGTACGCCTATTCACCGCCATTCCAGAAACAAATAAGCG
>JBIIQR010000141.1:0-4835 GCA_044341985.1 Burkholderiaceae bacterium | reverse complement strand
ACTCGATCTGCGTCACATCGGCGCTGACACCATACGCAAGCGTCTGCCATCGATTCTTGAAATTGGCCACAAATTTGCCAATGTGGATGCAACGCGTGAGCCGATTCCAGTCGTGCCTACCATTCACTATCAAATGGGCGGCATTCCTACCAATATTCATGGCCAGGTAGTCGCGCCTAAAAACGGTGGCCAAGAAATTGTGCGCGGTCTGTATGCCATTGGTGAATGTGCGTGCGTATCGGTTCACGGAGCCAATCGTCTCGGTACAAACTCTTTGCTCGATCTGTTGGTGTTTGGTCGAGCTGCAGGTAACCACATTGTTGATAGCAAGCTCAAAGAGCAACATCACAAACACTTACCCGCAGATGGTGCTGATTTTGCGTTATCGCGCTTGGCACATCTAGAAGCATCGACAGGTTCAGAGCGAGTGCAAGACGTTGCTAACGATATTCGTAAAACTATGCAGCACTATTGCAGCGTGTTCCGTACTCAAGAGCTGCTAGACGAAGGCGTCAAACACATCACGGAACTCGATGAACGTCGCAAGCATGTGTCGTTCAAAGATAAATCCAAAGTGTTCAATACAGCCCGAGTAGAAGCATTAGAACTCGACAACCTGATTGAAACAGCGAAAGCCACTATCGTTTCAGCTGCAGCGCGCAAAGAATCACGTGGTGCGCATGCTCACCGCGATCACGAAAAACGCGATGATGAAAACTGGATGAAACACACGCTGTGGTTCTCCGAAGGCAATCGACTCGATTACAAGCCCGTGGTCACTAAGCCACTGACTGTTGAAACGAT
Source organism: Burkholderiaceae bacterium (assembly GCA_044341985.1). Lineage (GTDB taxonomy): Bacteria > Pseudomonadota > Gammaproteobacteria > Burkholderiales > Burkholderiaceae_D > Pernthalerella. Next base: position 4,031 of record JBIIQR010000141.1, on the reverse strand, counting down.
TAAACCCAAGGCACGTACCTTCTAAGCTCGGAAAAATCATGACTCGTACTGTCAAATTTCAGATTTATCGTTACGACCCAGATCGTGATGCAAAACCGTATATGCAGGACCTCACGGTCACCCTGCAAGATACCGATAAGATGTTGCTCGATGCGTTGCAACGTATTAAAGCCGATGTCGATGATTCACTCGCGTTGCGTCGCTCGTGCCGTGAAGGCGTGTGCGGCTCCGATGCGATGAACATCAATGGTAAAAATGGTCTTGCTTGCACCACCAATCTCAATGAGTTAACCGAACCGATTGTGCTGCGTCCGCTGCCTGGTTTGCCAGTGATTCGAGATCTGATCGTCGATATGACGAACTTTTTCAAGCAATATCATTCGATTAAGCCGTATTTGGTCAACACCACCATACCGCCAGAAAAAGAGCGCCTGCAAATGCCTGCTGAGCGTGAAGAATTAGACGGCTTGTATGAATGCATATTGTGCGCATGCTGCTCAACTTCGTGCCCATCATTCTGGTGGAATCCCGATAAATTCGTTGGTCCGGCTGGTTTGCTGCAGGCCTATCGTTTTATCGCTGATAGCCGCGATGAAGCCACGGCTGAGCGCTTAGATAATCTCGAAGATCCGTATCGCTTGTTCCGTTGCCATTCGATTATGAATTGCGTTGATGTATGCCCCAAAGGCCTCAATCCAAACAAAGCGATTGGCAAAATTAAAGAGCTGTTAGTTCGACGCGCTGTATAGTTTGATGGAAAGTGGCAGACATCAGGATGACCCGGCGCGCCGCGCACGTTTACGCTGGCGTAGCCGTAGGGGATTGCTAGAAAACGATCTGATTCTGACTCGCTTTCTGGATTTGCATGAAGCGACATTGAGTGATGACGAGGTTGATGCACTGACTCGCTTACTCGAGTTGCCAGACAATGATTTGATGAGCCTTTTGTTGGGACAAAACGATCCTACGGAGGCCTTAGATCTACCGAACATTAAGTCGCTCTTAGTGCGATTACGAGCTGCATAAATAAAAGAGTGTGGTTTCGCAGCTAGACGAACCCAACAACATACTGTGAAATTTGTTTTTTTTGATTCGAAGGTGGAGCCATGACCCAATCTGACACCAAAGCAACGCTGTCTTTTTCCGATGGCTCGCCATCCATTGATTTCCCGGTCTACAAAGGATCGATAGGGCCGGACGTTGTCGATATTCGAAAGCTCTACGGCGGCACCGGCAAATTCACCTATGACCCTGGATTCATGTCGACCGCAGCGTGTAATTCATCGATTACCTATATCGATGGCGATAAAGGTGAGCTACTTTATCGCGGCTATCCCATCGAACAATTAGCAGTGAACTGCGACTTTCTCGAAACTTGCTATCTCCTATTGAATGGAGAGCTGCCTAGCGTAAAACAGAAAGATACCTTCGTTGAAACGGTAACGCATCACACCATGGTGCATGAGCAGATGCAGTTCTTTTTCCGCGGTTTCCGTCGCGATGCGCATCCAATGTCAGTGTTGGTGGGTACAGTTGGTGCGTTGGCGTCGTTCTATCATGATTCACTCGACATCAACGACCCACATCATCGCGAGGTGTCGGCAATTCGTTTGATCGCTAAGATGCCTACCCTTGTGGCGATGGCGTATAAATATTCGATCGGTCAGCCGTTTATTTATCCACGTAATGATTTGTCCTACAGCGCAAACTTTATGCGCATGATGTTTGCGACACCCGCTGAAGATTACAAAATTAATAATGTGTTAGTGCGCGCATTAGACCGTATCCTGATCTTGCATGCCGATCACGAACAAAATGCATCAACATCGACAGTACGTTTAGCTGGTTCATCAGGCGCGAATCCATTTGCGTGTATTGCTGCAGGTATTGCTTGCCTATGGGGTCCGGCACACGGCGGTGCCAATGAGGCAGCGCTCAATATGCTCAAGGAAATTGGTTCGGTCGACAATATCCCAGCCTTCATAGCTCAAGTTAAAGACAAGAATTCAAATGTGAAGCTGATGGGCTTCGGTCATCGTGTTTATAAAAACTTTGATCCACGAGCCAAGCTCATGCGCGAAACCTGCCATGAAGTCTTGAACGAACTCGGTCTGCAGAACGACCCCCTGTTCAAACTGGCGATGGCTCTGGAAAAAGTCGCTTTGGAAGATGAGTACTTTGTATCTCGTAAGCTGTATCCGAATGTCGATTTTTATTCAGGCATCGTGCAATCGGCGCTGGGTATTCCCGTCTCGCTGTTCACCGGTATTTTTGCCATGGCACGTACAGTGGGCTGGATTGCACAGTGGAATGAAATGATTTCCGATCCGGAACAGAAAATCGGTCGTCCACGTCAGTTGTTTGTGGGTGCGCCTAAACGTGACGTTGCGCCGATAGCTAAGCGCTGATTCTACGTTTTTCGTTTGACCAAAAAGCGGGCTGCGGCCCGCTTTTTTTATTGCTGCAGAGTTTGATATTTGGAACTAATCGGAAAGATTGAGCACACATTTCTCAACTTAAGGAGAGAGATATGCGATCAACATCGATGACTACCCCAATGCTAACCTTGCCTCACGATGCGCTGAGTGAAATTGCGCTGAGTTTACCTAAGGTTAAATCAACAAAACCTTGGCGGGATGTGAATAGTCTTGCGACAACCTGCAAGGGTTTGTACTACTGGAAAAAAACAAAAGTCGACCAAGATGTGCGTTCAGAATGGAAAAGAGTAAGTGCAGAAGTCGCCCAAACATCTGGATGGCGGGATTCTCTAGAAAAAATTCTGAGTGATTTTGAGGATCCCTCAAGGCGGTTGTTTCGCGAGCCGATACTTCGAAAAATTACAAAAGCTGAAAAGAAGACAACTACGGCTAAACCCATAACGAGCGTTAATGACTTTAATGTCAGTCTCTATAAAAAGCGAGAAACGGCATCTATAAATGAAATCAGTTGGTGCTTAATCGTATGTGCTGACAAAAAATTAGAGACAAATAAAAAAATTGAGCTTGTGACGAAATTGCCATCATTTTTGTCACCGCTCAAAAGTATAGATAGGCAAAAGGCTTTGCGAATGATGTTTAGGTTGCTTGATGCAGACAAAAAACTCGGTATGTTGCTCAACAAAAAAGGTGTCTTTAAAAAAATCGAAGAATCGTTAGATGATGATGAACCATCAGAAGCTCTCTTGGAATTGGGTTTGCGTACTCGCGGATTGTTGACGAGCAAACCAGATCTAAGTGTGTTGGGATTTAATCTGGAATGCATACCGCCAGCAGAGCGTTGGGATTGGGTGTTGAAAAACGTGCCGGGATGTTTGAATACTACGGTTGGTATGCAAGCAATGCTGAATGATTCTGTGTGCCGGAATCAAATGTTAAATTATCTGGATAAATCGTTTTCTGAATGCCCAACCGAAGGGAGGCGATTAGCATTCTACGAAAAAGTATCGTCAGTGTATATGAAGCTATGCGAATGCCGTGATGGGAAAAATCTAGCTAAGAAATTTGCACACTGGTTTTTAAAAGGACCGATATTTACCACGTCAACTGATGCTCCTCTGACCACTAGATACATGGATTTGCTATCTCAGCATATAAATCTAGTTAAAACTTGTTTTGGGAAGAAAGAAGAAAAGATACTTTTTAAGCTATTAGTTAATGCAATTAGATACACAATTAAAATAAAGGCATTTGATCAATCGACTTCGCTTTTAATAGCATTAGTGAAAGATGATACTAAGTTATTTAAAAAATTATATTTCGGTTTGGTACCTCAAGCAGCTTTGAAGCATGCTCTAAACCATGCAAGGTCGATAGAAAGCTTATCTATCCGATATAGTTATGTTTCTGCGCTTTATAAAGCTGCGTCTTTGTACCGCGAGGTAGATCCGAAATTTGTTACAGATTTTCATATTGAGAAAGAAGCGATTAAATGGCAAATGTAAGGATCAAGCCGCCACTTAAGCCAGAAAAAATATTGCTCAAGAATATGCTGTCTGATCTGCTTACAAATTTAACGCTGTGGGAGCAGCCTGT
>JBIIQR010000057.1:0-7175 GCA_044341985.1 Burkholderiaceae bacterium | reverse complement strand
AGTCCCATACTGTTTGGCGCGGGTTCCTCAAGCGGGTGAAGTGCGCGGCAATTTGGCCGCGGGTGGTTTGGGTGTGGCGATGCCGATCTCCGACCGAGAGCGCGAAATCGCCGAAACCCTCGGTCCAATTTTGTTCGAACGAGGCTTGATACTGGTAGGATTGGATATCATTGGCAACTACCTGACTGAAATTAACGTGACTAGCCCAACGTGTTTTCAGGAAATCACTCAGCAGACAGGCTTTAACGTGGCCGGTATGTTTATTGATGCCCTTAAACGAGCCATCTGATATACCTCGCTGAGAACTGCATTTTTTGACTGACTACTCAACCCCATGGTTGGCATACTTTTAATTACGCACGCTCCGCTTGGCCGCGCTTTCATTGAGGCAGTCACGCATGTTTACAAAGATCCTCCTGAGAAGCTAGAGGCATTGGATGTTATTGCTGATCAAGACCCGGGTGAAGTTCGCCGTCTTGCAAGTGAAGCGATTACCAGACTCAATGATGGTTCAGGCGTGTTGGTGCTAACAGACATGGTTGGCGCGACTCCAGCTAATTGCACGCAATCCTTATGTGTGCCGGGCGAAGTAGAAGTGGTTGCAGGAGTTAGCATGCCGATGCTGTTGCGTGCCATTGGTTATCGCAACAACACATTGGAAACACTGATTGAAATGGCTTTGTCGGGCGGACAAAAAGGTGTTTGTCGCGTAGCTGCGAAAATTTGATTATCAGCGTAGTGCCGAATATCTGACATAAAAAGAAAATTAAAAATGATTAGTCGAGACATAGAAATCATCAACAAGCTGGGGTTGCATGCGCGTGCCTCAGCCAAGCTCACACAATTAGCTGCGAAATTTCAGTGTGAAGTTTGGATGGCGCGCGAACGTAAGCGCGTTAATGCTAAATCCATCATGGGCGTGATGATGCTCGCGGCAGGCAAAGGAACTACCGTCACGCTAGACACTGATGGCGTAGATGAACAAGAGGCGATGGATGCGCTAGTGCAGTTAATCGAAGCGCGGTTTGGCGAAAGCGAATAGAGAAATCCTCGGAACCATCACGCATGGCATCATTTACTCTTCATGGAATTCCTGTATCGCGTGGCATCGCGATTGGTCGCGCGCATCTGCTGCGACCGGCCGCACGTGATGTCAAACATTACCTAATTTCAGAAGACAAAGTGGAAGCAGAAATCGCGCGTTTGACAGATGCTATTGCTGCAGTCAACCGTGAATTACAAACAGTACGCCGTGATCTTCCAGCGGATGCCCCCTCAGAGCTCGCCGCCTTCATTGATGTACATGCACTTATTTTGGCGGATCCTATTGTGTCCGCTGAGCCATTAAAAATTATCCGCAATCGCCACTACAACGCTGAATGGGCGTTGCTCACCCAAATCGATGAGCTGTCCGCACAGTTTGATGAAATTGAAGACGCCTACTTGCGCGAGCGCAAGAACGACATCCGTCAGGTGGGTGAGCGGGTATTGAAATTTTTAACAGGTACCGCATCGACCTTCCCAACAAGTTCCGATCCGCATGAAGAATTGCCGCAAATGATAGTCGTGGCTCACGATATATCGCCGGCGGATATGTTGCAGTTTCGCGATCGTGCTTTCGTTGGATTTGTTACTGATCTTGGCGGTCAAAACTCACATACCGCCATCGTTGCGCGTAGTCTGGATATTCCCGCTGTGGTGGGTATGTCTACTGCATCGACATTAATCAGCGAAGATGATTGGGTGATCATAGATGGGGATGCAGGCATTGTTATTGTTGACCCTGCGCCTATCGTGCTTGAGCAGTACCGCGACGTTCAGAGTCAGTTGCTACGTGAGCGTAAGAAGCTAGGCAAATTAAAAAAGACGCCCGCAGTAACGAAAGATGGCACACGTATTCATTTGCTGGCCAATATTGAATTGCCTGAAGATTGTGCTCCAGCTATCGAAGCGGGTGCAGTCGGCGTTGGACTGTTTCGCTCCGAATTTTTATTCATGGGCCGTACCGGCGGACAGCATCGATTGCCGACAGAGGATGAACAGTTCGAATCCTATCGTAAGGCGGTGGTGGCCATGAAAGGTCGGCCTGTCACGATCCGCACGCTAGACGTGGGTGCAGATAAGCCGCTGGATAAAGATGAAGAAACGGCACTGAATCCCGCACTGGGATTGCGCGCAATTCGCTATTGCTTAGCCGAGCCACAAATGTTTTTGACTCAGCTAAGAGCGATCTTGCGTGCATCTGCCTACGGTCCGATAAATCTTTTAATTCCTATGCTCTCGCATGCGTTTGAAATCGATCAGACCTTGTTGTTCATCGATCAGGCAAAACAGCAGCTCCGAGACACAAAGAAAAAATTTGATCCCAACATTCCTGTAGGGGCGATGATAGAAATTCCGGCGGCTGCTCTAACGCTTCCTTTGTTCATCAAGCGGCTGAATTTTCTTTCGATTGGTACCAACGATTTGATTCAGTACACTTTAGCGATTGATCGCGTCGATCACGAAGTGGCCCATCTGTATAACCCCTTGCACCCTGCGATTTTGTATTTGTTACATACGACGATTGCCGCAGGTGCGAAAGCAGGCATTCCCGTCGCTGTGTGTGGCGAGGTTGCGGGTGACACTAAACTCACCCGCTTGTTATTGGGCATGGGCTTGCGCGAATTTTCTATGCATCCTGCGCAGCTGTTGTCCGTCAAGCAGGAGATTTTGAATTGCGATCTGGATCAGATCGAGCCGCAAGTAAAGAAAATCCTAAAAACCTTTGATTCGGCGGCGATTGCCGAAGGGGTTGAGCGTCTACTAACCTTATAGCAGCCGCTCGAGTCAGTACGTTTGACGCTGAGCGCTGACTTCGTTATCCTTGCACACATTGCGCCGATTTGACCTTAGCTTGCGGGCGCGCGGGAAACCCCCGGACAAATACGGCTAAAGCGAGCTTGAATCGACCTACCGAATTCAGCCCGATAAGCCAAGTGCTATCGGGCTTTTTTGTTTTATACGATGTGCTTTTTAAAAAATTAGAAGCAACATGGTGACTCTTTGTTTAATTAATTTATGCGATCAATAGGCGTAGTTACACCGCAGTCCATGCACTTTGCCGAGCCGCTGGCTTTGCAGAGTGGCGCCCTGCTGGCCGATTACACTCTGGTTTATGAAACCTATGGTCAATTGAATGCAGACAAATCCAATGCGGTATTGGTTTGCCATGCGCTGAACGCATCGCATCACGTCGCGGGTGTGTATGAAGGCCAACCTAAAAATGTGGGTTGGTGGGACAACATGGTAGGACCCGGCAAGCCATTGGATACCGATCGCTTTTTCGTCATCGGCGTGAATAACCCAGGGTCGTGTTTTGGATCGACCGGGCCTATGCATACCAACCCAGCGACCGGTAAACCGTATGGTGCGTCGTTCCCTGTCGTGACGGTCGAAGATTGGGTCCATGCACAAGCGCGTTTAGCAGATGCATTAGGTATACGTCAGTTTGCAGCGGTCATGGGCGGATCCTTGGGAGGCATGCAAGCGCTGTCATGGAGCATGCTATATCCGGACCGAATAGCGAATTGCTTAGTGATTGCATCGACCCCAAAACTCACTGCGCAAAATATTGCGTTTAACGATGTGGCGCGACAAGCCATACTCACCGATCCCGATTTTCACGATGGCGATTATTACGCGCATGGCGTCGTGCCGCGGAATGGTTTGCGCGTCGCGCGCATGATTGGTCACATCACCTATTTATCTGATGACGACATGGCCGAAAAATTTGGTCGTGACTTGCGTGGTGCAGATTATCAGTTTGGGTACGGCGTAGATTTTGAAATCGAATCCTATCTGCGCTATCAGGGCGATAAGTTTTCAGAATACTTTGACGCTAACACCTATTTATTGATCACCAAAGCACTCGATTATTTTGATCCTGCGCGTGCCTTCAATGGTGATCTCGCCGCCGCACTAGCCAACACGCAGGCAGAATTTTTATTAGTGTCGTTCACGACCGACTGGCGTTTCGCGCCCGAACGTAGTCGAGAAATGGTGCAAGCATTAGTTCGAAACGACCGACGCCTGACCTATGCCGAAATTGACGCGCCGCATGGACATGATGCTTTTTTACTGGATGATCCCCGCTATATGAATGTCGTGGGTACCTATTACGAAAAAATCTGGGGCCGGATTACAGGGCGTCAGAACGAGTCGCACAGGAAGGCCGCATGATTACCGAGCGCTTTGCAGGTTTGCGTGCAGATCTGGCGTTTATTGCGCACTGGGTTGCTCCGGGTTCGCGCGTGCTTGATCTGGGTTGTGGCGATGGCGCGATGATGGAATATCTGCAGGTTGATAAACACTGCAGTGGCTACGGCGTTGAGATTGATGATGCGCCGATTCCGCGTTGCGTGCAGCGTGGTGTGTCTGTGATACAGCAAGATATCGAAAGCGGATTGGCGATGTTTTCTGATGCGGCCTTTGACACCGTCTTGTGCCTTTCAGCGTTGCAGATGATGAAAAATGTTGAGGCCGTGCTGCGCGACATTACGCGAGTGGGGCAAGAAGCCATTGTGTCGTTTCCTAATTTCGCACATTGGCCGCATCGAATTGCTTTGTTGAGTGGCCGTATGCCCGTGTCCGATAGTTTGCCTTATGCCTGGTATGACACGCCGAATCTACGTTTTGCCACCATTAGTGATTTTGAAGAATTAGCCGATGAAGTGGGCTTGAGTGTGCTTGAGTGCGTTTCGTTAAAAGACGATGGCACGCCGATTACGTTTCTACCGGAGTGGCGCGGTAGTTTGGCCGTATTCCGTTTGCGTAAAAAATAAATTCTTGTTTGCGATGAATAATTGAATGAGCCCATCCGAAACAGCGACTGAACCAAAAGTGACCGGTTGGCGTCATTACTTCAACCGGCGCATGATGATCTGCGTGATGTTTGGCTTCACGTCGGGCTTACCGCTTTTCATTCTGTATAACCTGTTGTCGGCATGGCTTAAAGCAGAGCAAGTTGATCTCAAAGCGATTGGTTTATTTGCTTTGGTTGGATTTCCCTATACGTGGAAATTCCTGTGGTCGCCGTTAATGGACAGATTTCATTTTCCCTTATTGGGTCGCCGGCGCGGCTGGATGTTTTTTTCTCAGCTGGCGTTGCTGGTTGCAATTGCCAGCATGGGCTTTTTTTCGCCCCTCACTGATTTGCCAGCGATTATTTTTCTTGCTGGCGTTATCGCTTTTCTCTCAGCTAGCCAAGACATCGTGATTGATGCGTATCGTCGTGAATTATTGTCAGACGATGAGCAAGGATCAGGCACGGCACTTTTTGTAAATGCCTACAAAATGTCGACCTTAGTTCCTGGGTCACTGTCTTTAATTTTGTCAGATTTCGTGAGTTGGCAGATCGTTTTTTATATCACTGCGCTGTTTATGTTGCCGGGAGTAGTGACCACACTCGTGATACGTGAGCCCGCTATTTATGGCGAACCACCCCGCTCCTTACGCGAAGCCGTCGTTGAGCCCTTCAAAGAATTTATTCATCGCAGTGGCTGGTCACATGCCTTGTTGGTGCTCGCATTTATATTCTTGTATAAGCTCGGCGACTCGATGGCCACGGCGTTAGCTACACCGTTTTATATGGAATTGGGCTTTACTCGCACCACGATAGGTTTAGTCGCAAAAAATGCGGGCTTATGGGCAAGTTTGGCAGGTGGAATTTTAGGCGCTGTCTGGCTAGAAAAAACCGGTGTTAATCGCGGTTTGTGGATATTCGGCGTTCTGCAGGCGGTTGCCATACTCGGCTTTGCTTTGCTCGCGCAAACCAGTGTTGCTACGCCCGGTGTTGAGCCCAGCACCTTAATGCTGGGTTTGGTGATTGGCTTAGAAGCGTTTGCTGTGGGCTTAGGTACCGCTGCTTTCACTGCATTCATTGCAACCACCACTGATCAACGCTACACCGCAACGCAGTTTGCGTTGTTCACCAGCTTGGCCGCTGTGCCACGAACTTTTTTTAATGCGTTGACAGGCTTTATTGTTGCGCAAACCGGCTGGTTTATTTTCTTCTTAATCTGTTTTGCCTTGGCCTTACCCGGCATGTTGTTGTTACCGAAAATCGCACCATGGAATCCAAAGACTGAACCAGAAAATCATTAATTGTTTTTGCGGATTGCTGCAATCGATGCGGCAATCATCTGGATGCTCCACTCGCACTAGATAGGTAAGCTTTAGCGCATGCTGAATTTTCTTTGGCTAGGATTTTTTTTAATTGCTACAGCCAGCGCGCTGTGGCGATTACTAGTCATAGGCGACGCCAGTGTGTTTGCAGCGATGGTCGAGAGCTTATTCGCCATGGCCAAGCTTTCGGTCGACGTGATGATTTTGTTGTTCGGTACGCTGACCTTATGGCTGGGATTTTTGCGTATCGCAGAACGTGCTGGTTTAGTAAATTCACTCGCACGTCTGCTCTCACCCTTATTTACGCGCTTACTGCCCGGTGTGCCTGCAGGTCACCCTGCCCTCGGTTTAATCACCATGAATTTCACTGCCAATGCGCTGGGCTTAGATAATGCCGCGACGCCTATTGGTTTAAAAGCCATGCGTGAATTACAGTCGCTTAATCACGATCCCGTTGTGGCCAGCGATGCGCAAATCATGTTCTTGGTGTTGAACGCGTCTTCACTAACCTTGTTGCCGGTATCGATTTTTATGTATCGCGCGCAGCAAGGTGCGCCCGATCCCACACTCGTATTTTTACCGATACTGTTGGCTACAACAGCATCCACACTCACGGGTTTTTTTGCAGTGGCTTTTGCGCAGCGATTAAAACTACTTGACCCCGTAGTGCTACGTTTTTTATTGGGCGCAGGTGTGCTGCTGGGGTTGACGATGGCGGTCTTGGCTAGCCTGTCGTCAGTCGCACTAGCTGCCTTATCGTCGGTGTTGGGAAATGCGATCTTGTTCGGTTTGATTCTGGCGTTTTTATTGGTGGGTGTTTGGCGGCGCGTTCCTGTGTACGAAGCCTTTGTTGAAGGGGCTCGCGAAGGATTTGAGGTCGCAAAAAATTTACTACCGTACTTAGTGGCGATGCTGTGTGCGGTGGGCGTGTTACGCGCTTCTGGCGCCTTAGAATTTTTGCTGCAACTCATTCGAGTAGGCGTGGAACATCTCGGTTGGGATCAGCGCTT
>JBIIQR010000056.1:0-7222 GCA_044341985.1 Burkholderiaceae bacterium | reverse complement strand
GCACCCGTTTGTCATGGCAGCAGCTACGTGAACAAGTCACTGCAGTTTCAAACACGCTGCGCGCTTTGGGTGTGCAGCCGGGTGATCGTGTAGCAGCGTATCTTCCGAATACACCTGAAGCGGTGGTAGCATTTTTTGCCTGTGCCAGTGTTGGTGCGATTTGGTCATCATGTTCACCCGACATGGGTAGTTCGAGTGTATTGGATCGATTTTTACAGATCGAGCCTAAGGTACTGATCGCCGTTGATGGTTATCGTTATGGCGGCAAAGAGTTTGATCGTATGGGTGTGGTTGCTACGCTAAAGGACGAGCTTAAAACGCTGCAGCACACGGTTCTATTTCCTTACCTTGATGAAGCGGCACAACTCGATGGCGCGATGTTGTGGGAAGAATTATTTTCTCACCCGTCGGCACATGCATCAGCTATGGTTTTCGAGCAAGTGCCTTCTGATCATCCTTTATGGATTCTTTATTCCTCAGGTACTACCGGCATGCCCAAGCCGATTGTGCATGGACATGGCGGAAGCTTAATTGAAGCAGTTAAGGGTAATGCCTTAGCACTTGATTTAGGTGAAGACGATCGATTTTTGTGGTTTACCACCACCGGCTGGGTGATGTGGAACGCGCAGATCACGGCGCTCTTAGTGGGATCGACGATTTGTATTTATGACGGCAATCCGGGTTATCCCGATATGAGTCGTTTGTGGCGTTTTGCAGAAGATATGCAGCTCACCTTTATGGGAGTGGGTGCGGCCTTTTACGCCAACTGCATGAAAGCTGGTATCGAACCCAACAAGATTGCTGACTTAAGTCGATTACGTAGCCTCGGCTCCACCGGCTCACCGTTGGCCGATGAAGCCTTTCATTGGATTTATCAGCAGGTACATGCTGACCTTATGCTGGCATCAATCAGTGGCGGTACTGATGTGGTGGCCTCATTTGTAGGTGCGTGTCCTGTGCTGCCTATTTATGCGGGTGAAATGCAATGTCGGTCCTTAGGTATTGCGGTGCATGCGTTTAATGATCAGGGTGATTCAGTCATCGATGAAGTAGGTGAGTTGGTCGTCACTCAACCTATGCCGACGATGCCCTTATTTTTCTGGAACGATCCGGGTAATAAGCGTTATCTCGATAGTTACTTTGATCATTATCCTGGCGTATGGCGGCATGGTGATTGGATACGTATTACGCCACGCGGTGGCGCCATCATCTATGGTCGATCCGATGCCACGATTAATCGCTACGGCATACGAATGGGCACTGCCGAGATTTATCGTGTCGTAGAAGAATTGCCTGAAGTCTTAGACAGTATGGTGGTTGACTTAGAATATTTGGGCCGCGAATCGTACATGCCGTTATTTATTGTTTTGCGTGAAGGGCAAGGGCTAGACAATGATATCGAGCATCGCTTACGCGAAAAAATACGCACCCAATTATCAGCACGGCATCTGCCGAATGAAATTTTCCTAGTTCCTGAAATTCCTCGCACGCTTACAGGGAAAAAAATGGAGCTACCGATAAAAAAACTTTTACTCGGTACGCCGATAGAGAAAATTGCGAATCCTGATGCAATGAGTAATCCTGATTCATTGCAATGGTACGCCGCATTTGCACAGAGGCGTTTGCAGGCTATGAGTTCGTAATCGTTGTATCACGCGCCGACGATCCAACCTTCCAAGGCATCGTGTACGGGTAAGCCGTAGTTGGCATCGCGGCGTTGCCAGCCCCAGGCAGCTAACACGGCGCATAAGACAGCATCCAATAAATCACCGCTGCCATCGTTAAGTAATGACTGTCTAAATTTGCCAGTGTGCAGTGTGATGCTATAGGGATGCTCAGCTTTTTCTAACGCTTTGACAATGCTCAGTCGTGCTGCGCGACGCTCGGGTGTTTGCATCGCAGGCGTATCGCTTTTATACGACTCACGAGTAATCGAACGCGCCACCATGCCCGGATAGGCTTCGAGGGCGATTCGTTGCGAGTCACCTGAGTGCATAGAAGGGATAGTCACACCCGCTTGTAATAACAAGGGCGCGCCCGCATGCAGCATATAGGCTACAGGTGGGTTGACCCACTTCATTGATGACGATGAGCCTGCGGCGGTATCGCCCTGACGGTGTATAAATTTATTACCAACGGCTCGGCTATCGCAGACTGCTTTGAAGGTATTACGAATTTCTTCGCGCGATAGGGAGGCGTAATGCTGTATGAGTGCAGGCCATTCGGTGGGCCAGTTCAGCAGAGTAATCAGTTCACGCGGTAATGAAAATGGAAAGTCAAAACCGGCTACCCAAGGCCCCGGTTTTTGTAGCCATTGCTGAAAGTCAGAGAAGTTATGAAATGTCTGCAAATGCTGCAGCTCAAAGGCGTCGTGAGTCAGCTGGCCGGATGCAATCGTGATGCCTTTGGCCTTGCGTGGTGCAGACGTAAAATCCACACCATGCAGTAAGGGTGATACAGCGCTGTTAGCTGGATGCCGTGACATCCGGTAAGACGACATTTACATCGAGAACTTCCAAATTACCTTGACGGTCCAGAGAGATTTTGATGTCTTCTGGGTTGACTTGCACATATTTGGAAATGACAGCGATCAGCTCTTGATGTAAGGCCGGCATGAAATCAGGCCCGTTATGAATTGTTCGTTCGCGGGCTATGATGATCTGCAAGCGCTCTTTAGCAGTGCTGGCAGACTTATTTTCTTTATTGAAGAGAAACGATAGGAGCGACATATCACTTGCCTCCAAAAATCCGTGAAAGGATGCCCGGCTTTTCGTAATCCGCAAAACGTATGGGTTTATCTTCGCCGAGGAAGCGCGCAACGACATCTTTGTAGGCTTCTGAAACGTCGCTTCCTTCTACGTGGATCGCAGGATTACCTTGGTTGGACGCATGCAAAACTGATTCTGATTCGGGAATAATGCCTATCAATGGTATGCGCAGAATTTCTTGGACATCGCCATACGAGAGCATCTCACCGGCTTCGACGCGTTTAGGTACGTAGCGCGTGATCAGCAAATGTTCTTTCACAGGTTCATCACCGGTTTGCGCGCGACGTGACTTAGCTTGGATAATGCCCAGTATGCGATCAGAGTCACGCACGGAAGACACTTCCGGATTGGTCACAATAATTGCTTCATCGGCGAAGGTTAGCGCCATCACGGCACCGCGTTCAATACCTGCGGGTGAGTCGCATACGATGTAGTCGAAGCCCATTTCTTTCAACTCATTCAAAATACGTTCTACACCTTCTTCGCTCAGCGCGTCTTTGTCGCGTGTCTGCGAGGCGGGAAGTACATAAAGATTGTCGCAATGCTTGTCTTTAATCAGGGCTTGAGTCAGGGTGGCTTCGCGATTGACAACGTTAATCATGTCATACACCACGCGGCGCTCACAACCCATGATCAGATCGAGATTGCGAAGACCAACGTCAAAATCGATGACAGCTGTCTTGTAGCCCAATAACGCAAGGCCAGATGAAAAGCTGGCACTGGAGGTGGTCTTGCCTACCCCACCTTTGCCCGAAGTTACGACGATAATTTTTGCCACGGAAAACTCCTTGTCTGCAGAAGCACTGATTACATTAATTCAGGAATTTTTTACACTAGCCTTCGCTTAGAGGGCTCTCGTTTCCTTAATTTAACCATGCACTGATGTGCTGAATATAAAAATCGTAATGATAAAAATAGTAATGCATAAAATTTTCTTATATTGATCTACTAAAGCATAAAAATTATTTCAGCGATATCGCGGTAATGTCTAGGCTGTCATTATTAAGTCGAATCTGGGCGGGTTTTCCGGCCAGTGTTGGCGACCAACCTTCGTCAAAGGTGCGATACACGCCAGCGATAGATACCAACTCCGCTTCCATCGAGAGCGAAAAAATTCGGGCATCGCTGTTGCCGGAGGCACCTGCCAGTGCGCGACCACGCAAAGGCGCATATACATGAATACTGCCATCGGCGATTACTTCAGCGCCTGGATTCACTACGGCCATAATCACCAGATCGGCACCGCGAGCATACACACGCCGACCAGCACGCACTGGCGTATCTATCACCATCGTACTAGATGTATTAGTCGAAACTGGGGCAGTGGCCGCTACAGGTTCGGGGATGGGAGCGACAGGAACCTCTGGTGAGGGTGGCGGCGTTAATTCAAATTGTTTGGATTGATCGACAACATCGATGCTAAGGCCATGGCCGCGGATTTCTTGTTCGAGAGATTGCGGTGCATTACGCACGGCCACGGGATGAAGTCGGTGTTCCTTGAATGTCGAAATTAATGCGGGCCAATTGATCGTCCCCGGCGCAGGCATCGCACTAAGTCCGCTGAAGTCTAGCAGCGTGAATTCATCTTCAAAGTAATCGGGAGTGCCGCCGGTAATTTGTGAAAGTGCTGAAGACAATTTCGCTGGGTCGGTGTCGGCCAACAGGGCAGCAACAGCGACCACCGTAGAAATTTTTATTTCCAGGGGCTTCCTGGTTTGGTTCTTTGACATACAGTCCCGGTGTTTAAACAACCGTCGGCGCCTGTAGTGGAGCGTTCGGGGCAATGCCAAGCCTTGCCGAGCCATATTATACCCTCGGCGCATGTTTTGATCCTACGCAAAGCGTCCGAATCTGGGTGTCTCAGCATCAAATATCGTCGGGCAGTTCACCAAGGTGCTGACCGGCGCTTACTTCTTATTGAAATAAAGGAGCACAACGATGCCGAAAACTCAGCAGCACAATTCATTGCTTGATTTAGCTAAGTATCAACTTGAAACGACAAACGAACTAGCCAATGCCCTTTTTTCCGGCGTCCAGAAGATTGATCACGCCTTGCTGGATGTGGCGCACCAGATGCTTGATGCACAACGCAAGTTTGGGAGTGTCGCTGTCGATATACGCGATCAGTCACGTTTGGTTGAACTACGAGACTCCGTTGTAGGTCGCCCTGATATAACGATGCAATGTCATCAACAAATTATGTCAGCAGTGACTGAAATTCAAGTAGATGTTAGTCGATCGCTTCGGCAATATTTTGAACGACTAAACGAATTATCTCGTGATCAATTTCAGCGTTTAGCGAAACAGTCCGAATTTAGTGGCGAAAAATCCCAAGCGTTACCACTGTCGATCGGGAGTCCTTTTGCTGGAATGCTTTCGGTTTGGAGGGGTGCGTTTGAAGAAGCGGGTCAGGCCACGGCAGATGCAGTGGCAAACGCTGGTAATGGGTTGGAATCATTTAGTGATGCCGCCGATGAAATGGCAGACCATTCTATTTACGCCGCTCAGGGTGGTCATTCAAAATCGGTTAGCTCGCGAAAACGTCAGAGTAGTGAGCAAACCAAAAATTAGGCCGCGCGTTATTCGTTAGGTTTAATACTATTGATGAAAAACGTTGGATAGCCTGGGAGTCGACGCCAGTTACGCTGGCTTACCAGACTATCCTCAATTTTAGTAGAGCAGCATGCACTTAGCTATCTCAAAGTAGCTTGAGTGATTGCGCCGTCGTCATCACATTCCTGTTCCGACTTTTTTCTGCCTTATAACGAAGCTACGTGTAAGTCGCCATTACCGGGGATGGCATTGCCGGTGCGAATCAGCGATGCTTCACGTGCTTTCTTGCCCGCTTTTTTGGAGCGAGCGCTTGACGGCGGTAGTCGGCGCAGGGTACGAAGTGAGTCAATATCTTTGATTCCAATCGAGCGTTGGTCGACTGTGATCAGCCCAAACTCATTAAACGCGGAGAGCGTACGGCTAACTGTTTCCAGCGTGAGGCCGAGGTAGCTGCCGATTTCATGACGAGTCATACGCAGATTAAATAATTTGCTGGAATAACCCATCTCTGCAAATCGCTCTGATAGCGACACTAAGAAGCGAGCTACGCGAGCCTCTGCTGATAAAGCGCCCAGCATGCTGACCATTCCTTGTTCGCGTACTAGCTCTCGACTCATCACACTGTACATGGCATGTTCTAACTCGGAATGCGTACGTCCCAAAGCGATAAATTTTTTGAAGGGCAGCAGTATCAAATCACAGTTCGACAGGGCGACCGCTTCAGAGGCATATCGTTTTGTGTGAATTCCGTCCACGCCAAACAAATCACCTTTCATGGGGAAACTCAACACTTGTTCATTACCGAATTCATCAATCAGGACAGTCTTTAGAAAGCCAGAATGAACAATAAATAGCGTATCAAAGGGTTGCCCTATGGTTTGTATGCGTTGGCCGGTTTTGAATTGCACATGCTGGAATAAAAACTCTTCATCATTGACCGATGATGTCGCTGGTATCCGTAAAAGTTCACATAGTTCTTTTAAATTTGACCAGAGCTTCCCTTGTCTTTGCCAGCTTGTATCGCCGGCCGCTGCATTAATGTTGAGGTTACTGCCCGGTTCTGGACGAGTCTCGGGAACGTTGGATGATGACATGTTTACCTCCAGGAGTTGAGGGCTGTGACGGAATGCTTTGAGTCAGAGATAGTCTGAAAAATTGTTTCTTGTTTTGTTATGGATGAAAAATAATTAATATTTTTTTGTATTAACGACGTCTGCCTAATGTGAGTAGTTGTAGGCAGTGAATCAATCACATCGCAAATTATTTGTTGGCTTTGCTTCATAGGTGAAAGAAGTAGTTAGTATCAACGTTAATTTTAGTGATGGCTATCGGATATCCCTGAATACGTACATCAGCGTTGCTGATTAAGAATGAGGTGATTCTTAGATTTTTTGTGTGCGATCGATCCTTCCCATAAGATGTTTTTGCCATGATCAAAAATAGATTACTTCCGCAACGGTAGAAGAAGTTCGTGTGTAACGGCATATCGCACTAAATCCGCTAATGATGAACTACTCATTTTTTGTAAGATGCGACTTTTATGGCTGCTGATAGTTTTCGTGGACAGGTGTAGCAATGTGCCAATCTCGGTCACACTTTTCCCATTAACGAGTAAATTAAATACCTCCATTTCCCGGTCAGACAGTGACGTGTGTGGAAGCTTTTCATTGGCGGGCATAGCCTCAATAGCTAACTGTTCGGCGACATCCATACTTATGTAAGGACGTCCAGTAGCGACGCGTCGTATGGCGATGACTAGTTGAGTTCCTGCTCCTTCTTTAGTCATGTAGCCTAGTGCCCCGGCTCGAATTGCACGGGCGGCATATTCGTGTTCTTCATGCATGGTCAATACCAAAATATGGACCTGCGGGACTTCTTCTTTAACTTGTCGTATGAGTTCC
>JBIIQR010000055.1:0-7237 GCA_044341985.1 Burkholderiaceae bacterium | reverse complement strand
GATTTTTGCTTTAGGTTTAGAAAAAAATTCTCGCCTATGCAAGCGATATTGATGCTGCAAGACATCTTCCATCAAGATATCAATGTATTTTCCTATGAGCTCTTGTGGGCCGTAGCCAAACATTTGGTGTGTGCAGTCATTCGCTATTTTTATTTTTCCATCACCGTCGACGGCAATCACGCCTTGTGCCGAGGCTTCAAGTAAGGCGCGATTGGTTAATTCACTTTGTTGCAGTTCGCCATTGCGATGCTGAAGTTCTTGCAGTAAAGACTCAGATTGTTTTTTTTCTCGTCGGATTAATTCCCCCAGGATACTCAGCAATGTGCCAACAACTGCAAATAGCAGGAGTCCCGTTTCCCTATCGGCAGCGACCGACGAGACAACAATAGTGGTTCGATTAAATAGCACCCAGGCTGAAGCCATTGACATGACCGTAGCTAAAAGGCCGGGCCACAGTCCTCCGTAGAGTGCGCTCAGAGTGACGGCTGCAGTTAATAAAAGGAAAGGCACAGCACCGTGGAAAACGAGTTCCAAAAAATAGCGCGCCAGGGCTGCGATAGCGACCACTACAACGGCAAAAAGATAGGGGTCTCGTCCCTCGAGACCGAATTTCGATAACAGTGTTTTTTTCTGCATGCGTTCCCTCCGACTTCAGGGAGATCGCACGTTGTGCAGGTAGTTCAGTAATTGGGTACGAAGGTCGACCTAGCTCAATAAATTTAGCCGAGCAGGGTGAGGTGGGGCATGTTTTTGATTAGCGGCGGCGCTTACTGACCAGTTTGTTTAGCGCATTCAATAAGTCGGCATTGCGGGGTGTGACTTCTAGCGTATGTGCTAGAGCCGCAAATGATTGCACCGCTGTGTCGGGTAAAGGAGGCGGGGCTTGGTAAGTGCGTAGTGTTGAAGCGGGTACCGATACTGTTTTAACGTTGACCTTAATACTGTCAATCGGCCAGCCTCGTTCTCGTAGCGATGTCGTTAAGCCGGGAAGGGAGTGGCGCAAACGGGTAGCGACCGCCGCATTCGGTACGGCCAGCTGCAAAATATTTTCGTGAAGTTTCAGCACTTTGCAACTAGTCAAAGCGGGTGGTAACAGGCGTTCGCAATCCGCTTGCAGCCGCGTTAGCGTTTCAATAATCGGCAGTAACGAGGCCAGGCCATCTGTCGTATCAAGGAAATCTGTGGCCTCACGTGCATTGGGCCGTTGCTGGGCTCGCCGGGCGGGAGTGAAATTGGGCGTGCGTGAGGACATACGAGGACAGTAGCACATTCTTATTTTACTAAGCTAGGGGAGGCGTCAGGATGATGCCACCATGCTAAAATCGCGCCTTTGCTCGTTACAGCTTCCGCCCACCCGTTGGCCCACATGCGGTCGCTGCGACGTCCGCCCCTCTTGACTATCCGAGCATGTCCTTACTGACCAAAATTTTCGGCAGCCGCAATCAGCGCTTGCTCAAGACCTTACAGAAAACCGTTCGCGATATCAACGCACTTGAATCCGCGTTGGAACAGCTGTCCGACGATGCTTTGAAAGCAAAAACGCCCGAGCTAAAAGCTCGCCTTGCTGCGGGTGCGACGGTGGACTCTATCTTGCCCGAGGCATTTGCCGTTTGTCGCGAAGCGAGTAAGCGTGTTCTGAAGATGCGCCACTTTGATGTGCAGCTAATCGGCGGCATGGTTCTGCATCAAGGCAAGATCGCTGAAATGGGTACCGGTGAAGGTAAGACCTTGATGGCTACCTTACCTGCGTACTTAAATGCGTTAACGGGTAAAGGCGTTCACATCGTCACCGTCAATGATTACTTGGCGCAGCGTGATGCCGATTGGATGGGGCGTTTGTATGGCTGGCTGGGTTTAACCACCGGCGTCAATCTTTCGCAAGCGTCGCATGATGTGAAGCAAGCGGCCTACGCGGCTGACATCACCTACGGCACGAATAATGAATTTGGTTTTGATTATTTGCGCGACAACATGGTGTACGAGTTGGGCGATCGCGTGCAACGAAGCTTGTCATTTGCGATTGTGGATGAAGTCGATTCGATTCTGATCGATGAAGCGCGCACGCCGCTGATTATTTCAGGTCAGGCAGAAGATCACACCGAGATGTACCGCAAGATCAATGCACTGCCGCCAATGCTGACACTGCAAATTGGCGAAGAAACGCCTGACGGTAAAGGTGTGGTTCAAGTGCCGGGTGATTACACTAAAGATGAAAAAGCTAATACTGTCTTGCTCACCGAAGCGGGACATGAAAAAGCCGAGCGCATTCTCACTGAGATGGGTTTGTTGCCGGAAGGCGCATCGCTCTATGACGCAGCCAACATCACATTGATTCATCACTTGTATGCTGCGTTGCGTGCGCATACCCTGTTCCATAAAGATCAGCAGTATGTGGTGCAAAACGGCGAAGTCATCATCGTCGATGAATTTACGGGTCGACTGATGTCGGGTCGCCGTTGGTCTGATGGTCTGCATCAGGCGGTTGAAGCCAAAGAAGGTGCCAAGATTCAAAACGAGAATCAAACGCTGGCGTCGATCACTTTCCAAAACTATTTCCGTATGTACGGCAAGCTCTCGGGTATGACGGGAACGGCCGATACCGAAGCGTTTGAGTTCCAGGAAATCTACAGTCTTGAAACCGTGGTGATTCCACCGAATCGCCTGAGTCAGCGCAAGGATAAGCAAGATCAGGTTTTCAAAAATGCGTCCGGCAGATATCGCGCAGTTATCGCTGATATCCGCGATTGCTACGAGCGTGGTCAACCAGTATTGGTGGGTACGACATCGATTGAAAACTCTGAGTTGCTGTCGGCCATGCTGACGCAAGAGAATTTGCCGCACAACGTGTTGAATGCAAAACAGCATGCACGTGAGGCGGAAATCATCGCTCAGGCAGGCCGACCTAAAATGATCACTATTGCGACCAATATGGCCGGTCGTGGTACCGATATTGTGTTGGGTGGTAACGTCGATAAACAAGTTCAGTTGATCGATGCGGATAATTCACTGACGCAAGCGGACAAAGATCAGCGTGCGCAAACACTGCGTGACGAATGGCAGTCATTACATGAACAAGTCGTTGCGGCAGGTGGCTTGCACATTATTGGTACTGAGCGTCATGAGTCACGCCGTATCGATAACCAGTTGCGTGGTCGTTCTGGTCGTCAGGGTGATCCAGGCTCGTCGCGTTTCTATCTCTCTTTAGATGATCCTTTGTTGCGTATCTTCGCGGGTGATCGCGTGCGCGCGGTGATGGAACGTCTCAATATGCCTGAAGATGAGCCGATTGAAGCGGGCATTGTGTCGCGCTCTATCGAATCAGCGCAGCGTAAAGTTGAAGCACGCAATTTCGATATTCGTAAACAATTGCTTGAATACGATGATGTCGCTAATGATCAGCGCAAAGTCATTTACACCCAACGGAATGAACTGCTCGAAGCGCAGGATATGTCTGAGATCAGTCAATCTTTGCGTCACGGTGTATTCACCGAGTTGTTTCAGCTTCATGTTCCTCCTGAGTCGATGGAAGAGCAGTGGGATCTACCAGGACTAGAAGCAGCGCTTGCGGGTGAATGGCAGATGCCGGTTTCTTTAACGGAGATGCTGAAAGCTGAGCCTGACTTGATTGATGAAGATTTGCTCGATCGTGTTCTTAAAGCTGCCGATGCCGTACATAACGCAAAAGTCGATTTAGTTACCCAAGAAGCTTTTAGTGGTTTTGAACGCAATGTGATGCTGCAAAGTGTCGATTCACACTGGCGTGAGCATCTGGCAGCGCTAGATCATCTGCGTCAGGGTATCCATCTGCGTGGTTACGCGCAAAAAAATCCTAAGCAAGAATACAAACGCGAAGCGTTTGAGCTGTTTTCACAGATGCTCGATTTAATTCGAAATGATGTAGTGCGTTTAATCATGACCGTGCGTGTGCAATCGCAGGAAGAAATTGCCGCTGCTGAAGAACAGTTATCGCGCTCGCATTTGGAGAACGTTAATTACCAGCATGCGGACTTCAATCCTAATTTGGCGCCAGAAGAATTACTGGCACCAACGGCGATTGATGAGCGTTCTAACGCGCCACTGAATAACGAATTTCACAAGGCCGGTCGGAACGATCCTTGCCCTTGCGGCAGCGGTAAGAAATTTAAGCAGTGCCACGGCAAATTGGCTTGAACGTAGTCATTCACTGATAGTCAGGCGGTTGCGCCATCTAGGGCCCCGGCATTTACTGGGGCCTTAGTTTTTTAGGCTCTACATTTCTATTTTTATACTGAAGATAACGGATCATGGCTGTTAATTCACCTCTTCCCATTCGTGCCCAACTCACACCCGTTCCAGGTTTGCAGCTGGGTTATGCGCAGGCCGGCATTAAAAAACCCGGTCGCAAAGATGTATTGGTTTTAAAACTCGCTGCCGGTGCAACCGTGGCAGGCGTATTTACGACTAATCGATTTTGTGCCGCACCGGTGCAGGTA
The DNA here is from genome assembly GCA_044341985.1 of Burkholderiaceae bacterium. Classification (GTDB taxonomy): domain Bacteria; phylum Pseudomonadota; class Gammaproteobacteria; order Burkholderiales; family Burkholderiaceae_D; genus Pernthalerella. The sequence goes on along the minus strand of JBIIQR010000055.1, from coordinate 2,765 downwards.
GCGCAACAGCATTTGGCTGGTGCGCAGTCTATCGTTGCCCTAGTCGTTAATACCGGCAATGCGAATGCAGGTACCGGTGAAGCCGGTTTGGCGAATGCGAATGCTACCTGTGCTGCGCTGGCTAAGTTACTCGGTTGCGAAGCGAATCAGATCTTGCCTTTTTCTACCGGCGTAATTCTTGAGCCGCTGCCCTTAGAAAAATTAGTAGCAGGCTTGCCTGCGGCTATAGAAAATTTAAACGAAGACCGTTGGTTTGATGCGGCCGAAGCCATCATGACCACCGATACTCAACCTAAAGCAGCATCGCGCGTTGTGATGATTGCGGGTAAGCGCGTCACGATGACGGGTATTTCTAAAGGTGCGGGCATGATCAAGCCGAATATGGCGACTATGCTGGGCTTTATGGCCTGTGATGCAAAAATTTCACAGCCTGTATTGCAAACATTGGTTAAACAAGCAGCGGATGCTTCGTTTAATTGCATCACGATTGATGGTGATACATCAACTAATGATTCATTTATGTTAATGGCCACGGGTGCGGGTGAACTTGAGATTACAGATGCCACGAGTGCTGAGTATCACGCATTAGCTGAAGCAGTGATCAATCTATCGCAAGAGTTGGCGCAGATGATTGTTCGTGATGGTGAAGGCGCGACAAAATTCATTACTGTGCGCGTTGAGCAAGGGCGAGATACAGAAGAGTGTCGCAAGATAGCTTATGCGATAGGGCATTCACCCTTGGTCAAAACAGCGTTCTTCGCTTCTGATCCTAACTTGGGTCGCATACTCGCAGCGATTGGTTATGCGGGTGTGAATGATCTGGATGTGAATCAACTCAATTTATATCTGGATGATGTGTGGGTTGCCAAGCAAGGTGGCCGTAACCCTGACTATCAAGAACAGGATGGTCAGCGAGTGATGAAGCAAAGTGAAATTACTGTACGAGTGACACTCGCGCGTGGCGAGGCTGCAGCCACTATCTGGACCTGTGATCTCTCACACGACTACGTATCTATTAACGCTGACTACCGTTCCTGATTATGAAAGAACTAGAACACTTTTTACAGCGGGCCGAATCCGTATTGGCGCGCGTTGAAGCTATGCTGCCGGCGAGTGCCCCTGAGGTTGATTGGTCTGCCACTGCATTTCGTTGGCGTCTGGGTCGCGATCAACGCGGACACTTAAGCGCCGTTGCACATCCTTCGCGTATACGTCTCGACGATTTGCACAACATCGCTCCGCAAAAACAGCAAATTGAACAAAACACACGGCAATTCATTAGCGGTCTGCCAGCTAATAATGTGTTGCTAACCGGTGCGCGTGGTACGGGCAAATCATCGTTGATTAAAGCTTGCCTGGTGCAATTTGCTGATCAAGGTTTGCGTTTGATTGAAGTCGATAAAGAACATTTGGTCGACCTACCCGATATCGTCGATTTGGTAGCGGAGCGTCCAGAACGTTTCATTATTTTTTGCGATGATTTATCGTTCGAAGAAGGCGAGAGTGGTTACAAAGCTCTCAAAGTCGCGCTCGATGGCAGTATCTCTGCGCAATCCGATAATGTGTTGATTTACGCTACGTCGAATCGACGTCATTTGCTGCCTGAGCGCATGTCAGATAACGAAGGCTATCGCCATGTTGATGATGGCGATTTGCATCCTGGCGAAACAGTCGAAGAAAAAATTTCCTTGTCAGAGCGATTTGGTTTGTGGCTATCGTTTTATCCTTTCCGTCAGGATGATTACCTCGACATTGTGCGGCATTGGTTACGCCACTTTGGTGTGGCCAGTTCGCAGTTTGCCGAGGCCGAGCCTGAGGCTTTGCGTTGGGCGCTGCAACGCGGTTCGCGTTCAGGCCGTATTGCTTGGCAATTCGCGCGCGACTGGGCTGGTAAGCACGCGAAGTAAATGGCGATTGCTACTCCAGTGTCTGATCACGCACCGACTGCTAAGCCTTTACCGATTGATGTTGCGGTGGGCATATTGATGAAACCGAACGGTGACGTGTTGTTGGCGTGCCGACCCGAGGGCAAGCCCTATGCGGGTTATTGGGAATTCCCCGGCGGTAAAGTCGAATCAGGCGAAACGATATTCAATGCATTGAAACGCGAATTTGCCGAAGAAATTGCGGTCGATATTCAATCGGCCGAGCCATGGTGTGGTGTTGAGCATGTTTACCCCCATGCGCATGTGCGACTACATTTTTATATTAGTCGTGACTGGCGTGGCGAGCCGTATGCACTAGAAGGGCAGCAACTTGCATGGCAAGGCGCTGTGGCTCTTACGCCCTTACTGCCAGCCACCCTACCGCTGATTGAATGGCTGGATCAACTACGCTATGCGGATCTCGCTTAGGGTTTTTAGCCAGTTTTGATTTTGCGCTGCTTAGGCAAAACTACATAAGCTAACTTCAGCTAACTTCAGTGGATGTTATCGGGATCCAGATCCAGATCATCTGTGGGGGCAGCGCCAGGGATGATGTATTTTTCTTCTGCCCAAGCGCCTAAATCAATTTGCTTGCAGCGTTCGGAACAAAAGGGACGCCAGCGATTGGATTCTTTCCATTCAACCTTGGCCGCACAGGTCGGGCAATCAACGACAGTAACCATTACCGTGATGGGTCAGAAATTGCAGAGCGTTAGCTCGAAGGGTACATCGCCTTCGTAGGCTTTCGGCTTCATGTCACCACCCTGGCTGGTAAAGCGTATCCAGAGCACGTATTTATTCGCTGAAATTTCAGGAATGGCACGCAGATCCTTATCAATG
>JBIIQR010000054.1:0-7245 GCA_044341985.1 Burkholderiaceae bacterium | reverse complement strand
CGTTTTCTTGACCCGCAATATCCTGTGTTGCTTTGATAATCGCTTCCGGATGCGGACAAGGAAAGATGTTTGCAGAGGGTGGTCCAGCAAGTAGCATGCATTCAACCGTCGGTGAAACATGCCCTGGGTATTCCGATGATGTATCAAAATGATCGTAGACCACGCCTTTGTAGTTACTCTCTTCTTTGTCTATAGGAACGCTTTCTTGATGGCAGATATTGATCTTTAAGCGACCGCTCTCATCGCGCCAAACACCAGCTAATGCAATATGTCCCGTCATGCCATAACACTCAGGAAAGCGAAAAGTGATCGCCATGCCGTGATCGGCGGGTGTCATGCTTTGCGTTTTTTCATTCAGTGCATGGACTAAACCTTCAAGAAATTTTTCTCCATCTGGGCGCTTGATCATATCGGCCATTGCAGAATCAGCTGCCAATGCAGCGGCAACTTCGCTTTTTTCTACGTTTCGCCAAGGTGAGCATGTAGGTAAGTACGTTTTGTAAACCGGAGGTAGTTTCTCGGCCAGAATTGTCCAAGCATTCTGTTCGTTTTGAGTTAATCCACTCATGTTGAAAGCAGTACGAGCTGCTGCAGCACTGGGTGTGTTTGCCGATTTGTTTGCCACCACAGAGGCTAATTTTTTAACCGCAGCTTCGGCCGTGGGTGAGAGCCAACCTAATTGATTTTCATAGTATTTGTTTTCAGGCGATTCAATGGCGACGCGCGCTGCAATGAAGGCTTCTTTAAATTCTGGTGAAAATGCCCGTGAACTAAAGATGCTCGTGTCCTTGAGTTCACTGACTTTAGGCGCAGAGTTGGTTGATTGTGCCGTTGTCGCACGTTGGTTGTTGGTTCGATGAGCTGATGAAAACGAGTCTTGATTAGTCTGTTTTACTGAGGTGTTATTGGTTGTTGAGGGAGTCGCGGGTGTGGTGGGTGAGTTTTTTTGCACGGGCAAACGACCAGGCTGATTAATATGCATGATGTGCTCCTAGTACAGAATGAGGGAAGTCGCCAGTAGCGCTCTGGCGTTTTGAATCAGCAGGCTGATGTGATGCGGTAAGAAATGACCGTCAGTGTCACGTCCCAAATTCAGCATCACGCGATAGACCACCGAACCTGTCGTTGGGTGGATGCCGAAGCAGCCATGACCAGGTGAGTCCAGCGAAACGTTATGTTCTAACAGGCAGCGTTGTAGATCAGGGAAATCGTAGTGGCCCAAGTCAATCAGCACGTGCAAGCAGTCGGGTTCGTGATCCCCGCTGGAAATAAAGGCGACCACCGCATCATCAATTTCTACGTGTTTGTCATCGTTATCTGACCAGGCCAGCATGCCGGTCGTTGCACACCATTCCTGAATCACACGGGTGTAGTTTTCTCCTCGCATTTTTTGCCTCCAAGCATGTCGATTAATGGTTTAACCGCAAGATTGGTAACAAAAAGCATGAAAAGATTCACGATAATCGAACGAATATCTTTTGTTCGATCATTAGGTCTTTGAAGGTGGTAGCTGGCCTGTAATTAATGGGCCATTCGAAGAGGATGTTTTGCCAGTAAATTGATCAGGGCGAACGGCTTGGTTGCCCTGATCAAACGATGCTGGGTATTAGCCGATGTCTCAGGTCGCAGCTTTGTTGCGGCGGATTAACGCAATTAATACGAGTGCCGCTAGCAGGAGTACGGTGGTGCCTTGCATCATCAGATCACGAGCGGGAGAAGTCAAAATACCCCAGATGTTCTCTTCTTTGGTAGCGGCTTCTTTGCTGTCAGTTTTTTTGCTTTCGCCGACAGTCAGAGGATTAGGTTGCAGTGCTGTTTTGAGATCGCGCACATTTTTCTCAAGCAAGCGTACCCGTTCGCTGGCTTCGTCGGCTGCTTTTTTAGCGGCAATGGCTTCTTCGTCGGTCTTACTCTTCGCCGAATTTTCTGAGCGAGTCAGAGCAGATAAAGTCAGTTGATCGCCGCTGGCTTTTTCAGCACTGCGCTGAGCTTTCGATACTTTGCGACTCATAGATCGCGTTGGCTGAGCATCGGCTGCTTTGCCACCGGTAGGATCCATCGTGGCGACTAATTCCTTGAATGTTTGCCATTGGGTCGTAATCGTTGTGCGTGCTGAGCGCTCATCGACCATGCTGACAGCTTGTTCCGACGGCAGCGCCAATACCGCTCCAGCCTTTAAGTAATGCAGATTATTTTTGATAAAGGCTTCAGGATTTTCGCTGAAAGTGGCTGCGATAAATTTATTCAAATCCGCATCAGCGATGGAGTGCTGGCGCGCGATGACGGTTAAATTTTGTCCGCGCTGAACCGAATGCTGACGCGACGTAGGTTGAGATTCAGCCAAGGCGAGATTTTCTGCTGGCTGGCCCGCAAGCTCAGCGGGATCTGCGCCCGGTATTACTGTCACGGGTTGATCTTCGGAACTTACCTGAGTTGCCTGGGGTTTTGGAGTCGTTGACGTAGCCTCCGCCACAGGAGGTGATTGGGATGTTGTCGTTTCCTCGGCAACAGCGGGTTCATTGACGGTCGCAGGTTCGGCAACTTTTACGGTTTCTTCTGGCAGTACAGCAAATTCGGCAATCTTAGATTCGCCATTGGCGCTAAATTCCAACAGCAAACCATAGATAGGTTGATCTAAGGGTTTGTCAGTCGTGAGGGTGATCATGCTTCGACGACCCTGCTGGACGATACCTAGCTTTACACTTTGCATCAGGATGCTGCGCGTATTGCCGGCTTTGCTGAACTCGTCGGCAGGCGCCAGCGAGACAGTGAGATTTTGTTCGCCCTGAAGATCTAACACCTCGATGACTGCTTTCAGAGGTTCGCCCAGATTCGAGAGTACGTTGATAGGACCCAGGGTCACAGCGCTGACCAATGAAGGTATGGCTAAGGCTAAGCCGAGCGTAAGCGCGAGAAAGAGACGGGTGCTTCTGAGTCCAGCGATAGAGCTTTGTTGTTCGAATGACATTGGTCTGGCCTCCTGAGCCTTGGCCTGCGGTAAATCCGAATCCTGGCCGAGGCTCGCTAACGAGCTAGCAGCTATTGACAACTTTCGGGAGTGAAAGTGTAAATTGTCATTTTAGTCCGGCAATTTCTTGCCGGCATTATAAGTGTTGCATAAACGCAATACTTATTAAAAAAAACTCGTTGAAGTTAGTTAATTCAGGGACTTTCGGGCTTCCGAGCGGAAAGCATGATGGCCAGGAGGCGGAAAAGATATTTTATCGATAACTAACTGGAAATCAGTCCAAATGACCACAGGGCATGCTGGACACTGAATAGTTAGCGAGATGCTGTGAGAGGTGGTCTGACTAACTGTAGCCGGCTCAAAGTGGACGTGCCAAAACCCGCTTCAATCTGACGCGGGTCTGGCTGATAATCACAGCAAAACGAGATTAACGAATACGGATGATTCTCCAGCCGTGATCCATCTTACGGAAAGTGAATTTCCATTCCAGTTTGCGTGAGCGAATCAGGTAGTAAGAGAGGCTACGCAGACTTTGAGCTTTCTTAAAGTCTGAGCAGAAAATGCTCTCGCCAACCTGAAGCATCTCCAGCGTTACCAGATCGTCCTGCAGCTTAATTTTGCTTAGTTCTACGCGCTCGATCAACATGGCGAGTGCCCCCTAATAATGTGAAGTAGTTATCGGCGTAGAAATTTCGAACTTTAATCAGGAGGTGGGAGATGATCTGGCGAGTTAACAAAAAAATACCTTAAAGTTTGCCGCCAAGCTTAAGGTAGTAATGCCTGCACCTTCTGACTGCTTGTTTATCGACACGAAGGCTTGAGACTTGCGTCCGTTTACACAGTAATCGCTTGGTAATTAGGGCCTTAGGCCGGTATGTTCAGGGGTCGTCTCACTTTGTCTCTTGCTGAATTGCTATGGTTACCCTGGATTCAAGCCTCGCTGCCCTGAAAATCGCGCTGACCCAAACGGCGGCGACGGGCTCGGTTAACCAAAATTCCAATCGGGCTTCCAGTACTCAATCATCAACTGCAGGTTCCTCAGTTGTTACCGAGGCCGTAAGACTTAGTCAGGCAGCCACCACAACCCTGAATAATCAGCGCTACTTGAGCGCCGCCTACAAGGCGCAGGCTATGCTGCAAACAGCTGACAAAGCCGCATCGTCAATAACCACCAAATTAGAAGATCTTCGCAAGTTGGCCGTGAAGGCAACGAATTCCACACTGTCAGATTCTGAACGTGCCTTGTTGAGCGCTGACTTTCAGGGTAAGCGTTCCAGCCTGTTGACTATGACCCAGACTGCGCGTTGGAACGGCATGCGTCTGTTTGATGGCAGCGCTGGTACACAACGAAATGGAACCTTGAGCTTTCAGGTAGGTTCGGGAACTAGCGGGCAGTTAGACGTTTTCTTGCCCAACTTACGTCAAGACAGTGTTCGTATGTCAGGCGTGCGCAGTGTGCAGGGGAGTTATGCGACTGGCTTATCCGAACGTCAGACCATCGACGCCAGCTCAACCAATCTTGCCAATAAATCGGCCGTATTGTCGTTTGGTGATGTGAGCCTGAGTTCTGGCGATTTAGGAGCGAGTGCTAGTGTTTCGGATTTAGTCAGCGGTTTAACCAGCGATGCCAATTACGCCGATGCGCCGTTTACGATCACGGATAGCGGATCGAATACCTTGTCATTAAGCTGGAAAAATAATGGCGTCATTAGCAGCACTGCTCAATTGCAATTGACGGCGAACGCACAAACACGTTCCTCCACGCGTATTACTACAGGTGTATCAGAGGCTGATTTGCCTGCCGTCGCAGAGCAGCAGTTCATTACCTTAAGTGACGCCAATCTATCAACAGCGACATCGGTAGTGATTACCGACAGCAGTGAGTCGCAAAATAGTTATGGCATTTCCTTCGATGCCGGTAGCGCAACGATTAGTTCCTTGGTCGATGCCTTCAATACTAATTATGCAGCTAGCATGCCATTTACGCTGTCAGCTGAATCCGACGGAGTCCGCTTGAATTGGAATTCCACGGGTGCGCAGTCGGGAACAGCATCGATCGTTGTTTCTTCGTTCGATAGCACTAACAGCGCTTACTCAACGGCGGTCTTTGATGCAACGCAGACCGTGGTGGGTGCCTCTGCAGGTGTAAAAGAAAAACAAAGCGTTGCATTGAGCGATTCAGCTATTCAAGGACAAACCATTACGTTGACGGCGAATGGAACGACGCTGTCGTCAGGTCAAATGGCTAGCGACGCCAGCTTGAGTGATTTTGTAACAGCACTTCAATCGGATGCTAATTACGCCACAGCTGGATTTGAATTGAGTCTGGATTCGATCGATGGGTCGACAGGTAGTTTGATGTTGAACTGGGCTTCTCCAGCGGCAGTCAGTGACTTGGCAAGCCTGTCTATTTTAGACACTAGCTCTACTTTATCGCTGACTGCAAGCCAACGTCAGGCGGGCAGCGATACCAACACTAGCGATGGCACAAACGAGGTGCAACTTATTGCTGTCAGCTCCAGCAAGATTGCTGGTAAAAATGTGCAGCTACGATTCGGTGATTTTTCAATGTTTTCGGGTCAGCTCAGCAGTGATACCAGCGTGCAGCAGATGGTCGATTCATTTACGGCGAATGCTAATTACGATTTGGCGCCATTTACCTTGTCGCAAAATACGCCGGGCTACCTTAGCGTCACGTGGAAAAAGCATGGTCCTGTGAATCAGTTGGCAATACTTGATGTACACCACGCCAATCCGCTGAGATCGCTGATGAAAAATGGCAGTATCAGTTCACAGCAGGCTGCCAGCTCGATGGCAGCCTCGATTGATATAGCACTTAAAACTATGGCCGATGCACGGACAACAATTGGCATTGCGGGTGTGCAGTTAACGTCCGCAGTAGAAAAATTAGCATCGACGACCAATAGTATTAATCGATCTTTGATAGGTAGTAACAGCAATTCCTACGCTAAAAATATCGCATCATTGTTACGCTCGCAGATGGCTGATAACTCATTGCAGGCGGCTTGGGCTCAGGCGAGTCTCTCCTCGAGTGAAGTGGCTAACACACTGGCTTGATCGTTTTGTTGTTGAAAACAACGGCCCGCTCTTAGGCAGCAATGCCAATAATTACGCTCGATGCATTAAAGTTCGCGAATGCGCGCTCGCCTTTTTTTAGCGCTAGCTTATTTATTTCATCATTCGATAGGGTACTGACGAGCTCTAGCCCTTCGTCACACCGCATGGTTATTTCTGATTTTTTTTCGCCATGAATAATTGCTTGGATCATTCCTTCGAAATTATTTTTCGTGGTGCTTATTCGATCGCGACTAATCATCACGCCTGAGGCTTTAATTAACGCAAACACTTTAGAGCCAATGTCGAGCTGTAGTTCGCGGCAACTCTCGTGTGTAATCGCTGCTTTCATTGAGTGTGATCCGTTGATTAGCAAATCAATTTCATCACTCACCGGGCCCTGCAATATAGACACAATGATGCCTGCGAATTGATTGCGCACACTCGTTTTCATTGCAATGTCAGCTTGTGTCGCGTAATCCGCTGAAAGGCCGTTCGCCAACGTGTTTAAGCGCTGAATAAAGCGTTGGTGTTCTTCTTGAATCAACATGAAATTCTTGATGAGTTGTCTACCGCGTGGTGTTAGCCTGGTTCGGCCACCCCCTTTACCTCCAGCGAATCGTTCGATCAATTCGCCGCCCGATAGGGTAGCCATGTGGTCCATTGCGTCCCATGCGCCTTTGTAGCTATAGCCGGCCAATTTGGCTGCTTTAGTCAAATTTTCGAGTTGCTCGATTTGTCTCAGTAGCTCAATCCGCTTGCGATTGGCGAGTAGATCGTCGCCTACACGTAAGTGGAGTTCTGCATCGAGGTTGTAATGAATGTTATCCATGGTTTAGCCCATGTTATGAGTGCATATTTGATAATACGGCTGCTTTTTTTTGGCCATCCTACGATGATAACCGGCTTGACAACCAAAATAAACACAAGTAAATTTTGTATCAAAATGTATTTAGTTATATTTTGGTATTTTTTTGGCTATCTGGGCATTTTTTTTGGCTATCAAAATATACAGAGCTAATTTTGAAAATTTGAGCTTGTTTGTGGAGTTGTTATGAAATTAGAGGCTTTGCTACGGGTGGCTACCTGTGTAGCAGTGCTAGTTAGCAGCACTACTTTTGCTCCTTCAGCGCGAGCTGCAGATGATGTGAAGGCATTGCTGGAGCTGCTGCTTGAGAAAGGCATCATTACTCAGGATGAGT
>JBIIQR010000053.1:0-7301 GCA_044341985.1 Burkholderiaceae bacterium | reverse complement strand
GCGGCCGAACATTTTGACAATATTTGTAATAAATTCAAGGAGTTGCCATAAAAGCAGCCCTCAAATAGCAGAAACGATCCCATGAGAAAATAAGTTGACAATCTAAATGCGAATTATTATCATTCATAAAAATCACTGACACGGAGAGCCTCCCATCATGAAACTTCGCACCCTATTCGCTACCCTACTGTTGTTTGTCCCGTTGTGTGGCTTGGCCGCTGATAAGGAGTTCACGCTAGTGATTAAGGATCATTATTTCGTGCCTTCAGAAATACGCGTTCCAGCCGGGCAAAAAGTAAAGCTCATCGTGGAAAACCAAGATGCGACGCCGGAAGAGTTCGAAAGTCATGAATTGAACCGTGAAAAAATAATTGCCCCTAAATCCAAAGTCAGTATCTTTATCGGTCCGCTCAAAGCAGGTAAATATCCCTTCTTCGGTGAGTTTAATCAGGCGACCGCACGCGGCGTCGTCATTGCGGAGTAAACCATCATGTTTGGTCCAGCCATCATCATTTTCCGCGAAACCCTCGAAGCCGCACTGGTTCTCGGTATCGTTGCGGCAGCCACTCGGGGTGTCGATCGCCGCGGATTGTGGTTGTGTTTAGGCGTTCTGGCTGGATTAATCGGATCGGCAGTTATCGCGGGTCTGACAGAAACGATTGCGCAGCTAGCGGATGGTAGTGGCCAAGAATTATTTAATGCTGGCGTACTCGGTGTCGCGGTGCTCATGCTCGCGTGGCACCACATTTGGATGGCTTCACACGGCGCAGAATTAGCGCGCGATGCACGTCACCTCGGAACGGCAGTTAAAGATGGTCAACGTGAACTCTCGGCCATTGCGATTCTAGTAGCACTGACGGTTCTTCGCGAAGGTGCTGAAAGTGTTCTGTTCTTGCACGGTATAGCCATGAGTGGAACTAGCAGCCTGACGGACATCTTTGCCGGTGGCGCCTTAGGTCTGGCCGGCGGCGCGGTAATAGGCATGATCATGTACTTGGGCCTGATGCGTATTCCACTTCGCTGGTTCTTCTCTGTAACTGGCGCTTTGTTAGTGCTGCTAGCTGCTGGCTTAGCAGGACAAATGGCACGCTTCTTGATCCAAGCTGATCTTATTCCTGCATTAGCGACGCCGCTATGGGATACCACGGACCTGCTTCCTACCAAATCATTACTCGGTTCTATCTTGCATGTGTTGGTGGGATACGAATCCGCACCGAGCGGTATGCAAATACTTTTCTACGCCGGCACATTGGCAACCATTGTTACGTGTTCTGCGCTGGTTAGGCGTCGTCAGACTGACCAGCTTTTAAAGCCTACTCAAGCATAATCATAATGAAAAAAATTGTAGTGGCCAGTTCACTGGTCTTGGGGGGACTCTGCGCACCAGTTTTTGCAGGACCAAACGAATATATCTATCCCGTTACAGTTACTCAAGGCGAGAGAGAGATCGATTTTAAATTCGGTAGTCGCGATTCGAAAGGTCAATCGAATGACGGCTCTGCTGCCAGTATTGGTCTGGGCTACAGCCCAACGGACTACTGGTTTACCGAGGTCTATTTCAAATATGCCCGTGGTAACGGCGGTCCTACCACCTTCGATGCTACCGAATGGGAAAATCGATTTCAATTAACCGACACGGGTAAATATCCTGTAGACGTGGGATTCTTGCTTGAGTTTGAACGTCCACAAAACAGAAGTGAAGGCTATGAAGTGAAATGGGGCCCTCTGTTTCAAGCGGATATAGACAAGACTACGTGGAATGCCAATTTTCTGATCAAACGCAATTACTATGCTGACGAACCTAGCCGTGCAACGGCTTACTACCAAGTTCAAGGTAGGTATCGCTATCGTCGCGAATTCGAATTCGGCTTTCAAGGCTTTGGAGACCTAGGTTACTGGGATAGTTGGTATGCCACGCGGGATCAAGGCCATCGCTATGGCCCTGCCATATTTGGAAAATTCCCGCTTGGTGGAAGAAAAGCATTCAAGTACAACGCGGCTTATCTTGTTGGCAAAAACTCTATCAATGGTGAAGGCGTACGCGGCAATACCTTACGTATGCAACTGGAATACGAATTCTGATTTAATTTAAAACCCTCCTTGGTTTCACGCCCTGCTTTGCAGGGCTTTTTTTTTGCCAAGTCGCTCAACGATACGATCTACGCATAAGAGTAAAATAATGGCCAAAACGCCCTTTGCACACAGGAGATTCGCATGACTCTGTCGCTCACCCAGCCTAATCGCCGTACATTCTTAAAACAATCCGCTGCACTCACTGGTGCTTTTGTGCTGGGTGTTCAAGGCTCCGCTACGGCCGCTGATGGTAATACTCCCGAAGTTACGCACTGGGTTGTAATACATGCTGACGACACGGTAGTCATACGTATCGCTCGTTCCGAATTAGGTCAGGGCACCTTCACTGGATTGGCACAACTGGTGGCTGAAGAGCTCGAGTGCGATTGGAGCAAGGTAAAGCCCGAGTACGCCGATGTGAGCATGCACATGCGTCGTAATCGAATCTTTAAAGATATGTCAACAGGTGGCAGCCGCGGTATTCGTGATTCAAATGAGTATGTTCGCAAAGGTGGTGCTGCTGCACGAGAAATGTTGATCAGCGCCGCAGCGCAACTATGGAATGTACCTGCCGCAGAATGTAGCGCTAAAAAAAGTGTGGTCACACACGCTTCAGGAAAACGTGCAAGCTACGGCGAACTCGCTAAACTCGCTAGCACACTACCCATACCAGAAGATCCGCAATTAAAAAATCCGAAAGACTGGACAATTGCGGGTACCTCACCGGCTCGCTTTGATATCCCAGCTAAAGTCAACGGCTCGCAAATTTATGCCGCAGATGTCCGCTTGCCGGGCATGCTGCATGCATCGATTATTCAAAGCCCTGTTTTTGGTGGCTTTGTAAAACGCGTTGATGATGCCAAAGCTAAAGCGATGCCTGGTGTAAAGCACATCATTGCCAGTGAAGAGTGGGTTGCCGTACTCGCTACCAATTGGTGGCAAGCTAATCAAGCCGTCAAAGCGTTAAAAATTGACTGGGAAAACGGCAGCAAAGGCGATGTCTCAAGTGCCAGCATTATGCAAAGTCTGCGAGAGGGTATCGCTATGCCCAATGCACCCATCGCTCGCAAAGATGGCGATGCATCCCAAGCACTGGCCAATGCGCACACCGTGCTTGAAGCGGAATATCACACCGGCTTTGTAAATCACGCAACGATGGAACCACAAACGGCCGCAGCGCTATTTACCCCTGAAAGCCTCGAGGTTTGGGTGGGTACACAAAATGGTGAAGCCTCGATTGCTGCGGCGTCAGCGGTGTCTGGCCTTCCAATCGACAAAGTTCAAATTCACAAAATGCATGCAGGTGGCGCATTTGGACGTCGCGGTCCTCATCAAGATTTCACTAAGCAAGCGGTAAAAATTGCGATGGCAGTGCCTGGCACACCGATACGACTCCAATGGTCACGCGAAGAAGATATTCGACAAGGACGCTATCGTCCGGTGTCACTCGTCAAGCTGCGTGGGGGATTGGATAAAGACGGCAATTGGCTAGGTTGGGAAGTGAAACAATCGGATCAATCCATTGCACTCAATGTTTTTCCACAATTCGTTAAAGATGGCATTGATCAAATCAACACTCGCGTCTTTCGTGACAACCCCTACGCCGTACCAAACTTTACGAATGAATACGTATTAAAAGAATTTCACGTGCCTCCCGGATTTTGGCGTGCGGTTGCTCACACTAACAATCCTTTTTATCGCGAATGCTTTATTGATGAGTTAGCGCATGCAGCAGGTAAGGATCCGTATCAGTTCCGCCGCCCTCTGCTAGAAGGAAAAAAAGATCAGGCTGTATTAGATGCCGCCGCTAAAGCGATAGGCTGGGACAAACCAGCTCGCAAAGGCATTCATCGCGGTATAGCCGTGGTGGATTCGTATGGAAGTTTTACCGCAGCTGCGGTTGAACTCTCCGTCAGCAAAGGTCGTGTTATTGATGTTAAACGTGTGGCGGTCGCAATTGATTGTGGCCACGTCGTGCATCCCGATGCCGTTAAAGCGCAAATTGAAGGCGGCGTAATCTGGGGATTGTCTGCCTTGATGTTTGAAGACATTACGATTGAAAAAGGGGCCGTCAAGCAAAGTAATTTTGGAGACTACCCCTTGGCACGTATTAGTCATGCACCGCAAGTAGTTAGCGTGTTGGTGCCTAGCGGAGGCTTTTGGGGTGGTGTAGGCGAACCGCCCATCGGTGGTGTAATACCTGCCATGATGAATGCCTTGTTTAGCGCTACTGGCAAACGCATACGTTCGCTACCGCTTAAACATCATGGGTTCCGCTACAAGACCTAATCGAGGCCTATTAAGAGGCTATAAAAAATTTAACGGCTCTGCGTTAGATAGCGAAAATCATCAGCGTAATCGCCGATTTTTTCACGTGCATTCAGCCGTTGGCTCGGCGTTGTTCGTTGGTGCAATCCGGCTAAATTGATACACGCCTCATCGAGCACCTTGCGTTGCATAGCTGCTTGTTTAGGATCTTCTGGATTAAGCAGTTGCTCGATGAGCTGCGCTAATTCAGCTTCGGCATCAGACTGACTCATACGCTGCTGTCTAATTTTTTCAAATGTCTCGATGATTTTTTGCTGTCGAAACTGGCGCCGTTCCCAGCTGATGCGTGGATCCCAGGATGAATGAACGATCGCTTGCCGAATAAATTTCTTCTGATTTTGGTTTAAACGACCATACAATGATTCCGCTCTGCGTAACCATTCCTCAAAGCGATGATCGTGAATTTTTTCAAGATCAGCATCGAGCCATTTAGCTTTCCAATCCTTATCCTCTTGAGCAAACTTTTTGCGAAGGTGACGGATTTCTTCAGGACCCACCTGCTGAGCTAGCCTTGCCCAGACCGGCACACTCTGACGCAACAGAACATCGAATTTTTCTCGGAACACTTGAATGTCTTCGCAGACCTCTGCAGAGCTAGGCTCTCCACCCATGCGAGCACTGATTGCGCTGGCTAGCCGCACGTACTCTGGCAGTTGAGTTTGCCTATGCCAAGCGTGCAAGGCTTTCAGATCCGCTTTAAACTGGCGTGACTTATCAGAACTCAGATCGAGGTAGTGATCAGCCCACCAATACCCGAGATGATCTGCTTGATCGTAACCAAGGCGTACAGCGCTGCAGCCTGTAAATAGGACTGCAATCACTATAACTTGTAAGAAGCGCTGTATTGCTTTCACAAAAAAAGATCCATTATGGCCATCAACGTTCTCGGAACACCTTTGAAACCCTGCTCTACTGATCCTATGACAGGATACTTCAGGGACGGTTGCTGCAATACGGATGAATCAGATCGTGGTTCACATGTAGTCTGCGCAGAAATGACGGAAGAATTTTTGCTATTTTCCAAACAACGTGGCAATGATCTTTCTACACCACGACCAGAATTTCGTTTTCCAGGACTAGTACCCGGTAATCGTTGGTGCTTGTGTGCTTTACGCTGGAAAGAAGCTTTCGATGCTGGAGTGGCACCGATGGTGATCTTAGAATGCACGCACGTCAATGCATTGAAGTATATCGATCTGAAATATCTGATGATTAGTCAAGCAACAGACTAGCTTCTCATCCGCCAGCCTGTTCAGAAGTTTTTTTCCGCTGAACCACATAGCGCTCGTAAAACTCCCCAAAGATCTTGTTTAATACTTTGCGATTCGGAACAAGAACGCGCTCGTTGTTGACGATAGAAATATTGATCATATCCAAAGACGCAAGCGACTCGAGCGACGATCCGATATCAGCCACGGTTGTATCCGTCACCCTCGAAAGCTCGAGAATGCTAAGGCCACCCTCTCCGGCCGACATCAGTGCCTTGAGTATTCGAACTCTTTTCTCGGTCGCAAATCCACCAAGTATGTGAGCAGCCTGCTTAGGATCCATCTGTCCCCCGAATTATCCTGTGCGATGAAAAGTAAAGAAGGCTAGCACAATCAGCATCCTCACTCCAGAAAACCATTTATCCACCTAACTATAGACCTACCCTTGCTAGGGGCACTGTAGAACAGATAAACTAAATCCTTAACTTCCTAGGCCACCTAGATTACAGCCATTGATCATGCCAACTGCAGCACGAAACCCCTCCAATAAAAAAGTCCATGGAATAGGATGGACTCTTCTTGGCATCTGCTGTTTCGTGTTGATGCCACTTTCAGTGTGTATTGCAGGCCCCAAACTAGCTAGCGCTGCCAAAACTAACCCTGCGGCCTCGGTACGTTATCGCCATCATTCATTCGGAATCGGCGTGTTTGGAATCATGAGATTTCCCTTTCCCCCTGCCCGCCCCACCATTTATGCTGCACCACCAGCGATGGTCTACATAGAAAAAGATGCCCTTCAAGATAACCCGCCAGAGTATGTTTGGTATTACTGCCGCTCATTGCAAACCTACTACCCCTATGTTGTCGAATGCCCCGAGCAATGGGAAGAAATAAATCCGACTGCCAACTCCAAAATGGGTGACACCCTGCCAAGCGTCAAATAGGATTCATCAAACATCGACATACTGCATTAAGACCCGTACATAAACCTACAGAATCGATCTAACATCCTGTTACAAATCCCTGCTTTATCCGTCAGCCATACGTCAACTATGATGGCTAAGCTAAGGTCATAGAAAGATCTTCATACGGGACAACTATGAAAAAAATTACCTGCTTACCATCGTTGGTTTTATTAGGTATTTTTCTTCCAGGACTTGCTTCAGCACACCATGGTCGAGTAGGTGTGGGCGTCTACTTTGGACCAGGATTTTATTATCCTCACTCATACTATTACCCGCCTCCGGTTTACTACCCACCGCAACCCATCATCGTTCAGCAGCACGCGCCTGTCTATATTGAGCAAACTCCACAACAGACTGCACCACCTACGCCCCAGGTAACAAGTGATTGGTACTATTGTGCACCCTCTAAAACATACTACCCATACACTAAAGATTGTCCAGAGCCCTGGCAACGCGTATCACCCGTACCGCCATCTACACAGAGCCGCTAATCATGAAAAAAATCATCATTTTTTTAGCCCTGCTTTTAACTATGGCAGGCTGCACCACAGCACCTGTGGGCCCAAGTGTTTTAGTGTTGCAAGGCTCTGGTAAAACATTTGATGAATTTTCACGCAATGACATCGCCTGCCGTGATTACGCAATGCGCCAGTTAGGTGGAAAATCTCCTGGCAAGAGCTCGCAAGAATCAACGATTAATAGCGCAGTGATTGGAACCGCTGTTGGC
>JBIIQR010000052.1:0-7331 GCA_044341985.1 Burkholderiaceae bacterium | reverse complement strand
TCTAAATTCAATCGGCGAGTATCTGCTAGGTAGCGATGCATCAGCGACGGCGCAAGGCCCACTAAAAATCGCAATGCTTTTTCTGAATCTCGATGGTTATCCCATCGAAAGTAGGTTTCGAAATCCATTTCTCCTGGCATGAAACACAGCCAAGCGGATCCCATTCCCAGTGGGGCGGCTGTGATTGCAGGGACTCTCAACTTCGAGCATGCAGCAAAGGTTTTTTCGCGTATGTCGAATGCAAAAAAATCTAATCCATCGATATATACATCGGCTCCTCTAAGAAAATCGTCAAGCACAGTATCGCTTAACCCTTGTCTAAAGACTTCAATCTTAGCTGTTGGGTTAATAGCAAGGGCCATATCGGCCATCGTGTCGCATTTAGATAAATTCAATGTGGCAAGGGTTGCGCCTGATTGGCGATTAAAATTAGCGATTTCGAAATGATCGAAATCTGCAATTCGAAAATTTCCTACACCCATACGCGCGAGTGCTAGCAAGTGATGGCCGCCCACTCCACCCATTCCACCGATCGCTACGGTGGCATACCGCAGCCGTAATTGTTCTGCTTCAGTTATCCATCCCAAGTTGCGACTAAATGCTTGGGCATAATCAAACATACGATGATTCATTTTTGTTCTAACTAATTGTTTAAGATGAGATGCTTTTATGTTGAGAAATACTCATTCGACGGTTAATTCCGTCCACGTCTTCCCAGGGAATAAAATTTCGAACGAGACGCCGTACAGCTTTGGGGATTAAATTATTAGGGTGACTCGCCTTGAGTTGCTGCTGCCATTCAACTTTGATTAATTTCCAAAGGTTGGGCCAGTCACAACCAATAAGTACAGAGGGTTGATTGACCCTCTCGCACCAGCTTTCCTCAACAAGCACGTCAAATCCTAAACTTTTCCAGTAGTTGGTATGTCGAGGATTGACCTCGATAATTAGGTAGGGTCGGTAACCTAGAAAATAATTGATGCACAAGAAAGAGTGGCCGATCAACGCTGCTAGTACGATGCGACTAGTATTCTCGGCGAGTTCGGATGCGACCGCTAATCTGCATACTTCGATCAGACATTTACCTTCTTGACGTAAAACGTTTAGGTAAGCTTCATGATTTTGGTCTGTACCGAGGGGTAGACTAGGTCTGTCTAACATGAGCGAACATGTGCCCGAGACCCGCGTACCTTCCTTTGCTAACAATGTTAATCGGCGTCCATCCGCTGTATTTGTCTGATTATCGATAAAGCTCGTGTCGTATCCTAGTTTTTTATACTCGGTCCGTAGTAGTTCAGCGGCCAACTGTTTTAGTGCTGGGGTATCCGCCACCTGTAGGGTGACGTTCTCATGAATGTCGAGTCGCGCCGTACGAAATTTTTTTCGTCGCTCTAAAAGATTTGACGGTTGCGTGGCAGTCGGACTAGCGCAAGCTATCGCCCCCACAAACCGTGGAAGCGATGTGGGCATCGGATGTGTGGACGGAAGAGTCGCTAAATCTGACTCATCAAGAGAGGGTATTTGTACTGGCGTATCAGGCATGCATGCTGAGTAGCCATTCGCTGCAGGCAGTTCCTCGAACGATGCACTAGCTTGGACGAGCTAGTGCATAGCGCATCTCACACTTTATTGCGACCTTTTTCCCACAATACGTCTGAGCCACCTGCAAAACGATTAAGCACGCGCGAAACTACAAACAACAAATCAGAGAGACGATTCACAAATTGGCGTGGCTCTGGATTTAAAGTCTCTGCTTTACCTAGCGACACAATCGAGCGCTCGGCGCGACGACATACAGTTCTACATATATGTGCTTGAGCAGCAGCGCGTGATCCACCGGGCAAAATAAATTCGGATAAAGGAGGCAGTGTCTCGTTGTACTTTGCGAGTAATTCATCTAAGCGCAGCACTTGCGCTTCTTGAATCATAGTGAAGCCCGGTATGCAAAGTTCACCACCTAAATCAAACAGATCGTGTTGTATGGTGATGAGCTCTTGTCGCAGATCGTCGGGTAATGGTTCGCACAACAAAACACCCAGGTGAGAATTAAGTTCATCCACATCGCCCATCGCCTGAACGCGAAGCGCATCCTTGTCGGTGCGACTGCCGTCCCCCAGGCCCGTGGTGCCATCGTCACCGGTACGTGTAGCTATTTTGGAAAGTCTGTGTCCCATGTCAGTAAAATTTGATAACTCAATCGCGGGAGCATACGGGAAATCCCGCATAAATGCTGAATAAACGAATACGTTGGGAGTACAGTGACCCTACCTGAGTGATGTCCCGAGGGTACAATACTTGACCTTCCGGAGAAGTTATATGAATCATCCTGCCCCACCTACCGCGCTCAGGCGCGCAATGCCGCCCGAGCTGTTGAGCTCGCTGCGCGAATACTTTGGCGATCGCTTGTCAACATCACAAGCGATGCGTGAGCATCACGGCCGTGATGAGTCGTCGTATGACCCTATGCTGCCCGACGCGGTGGTGTTTGCACATTCCACCGCTGAAGTCGCTAAAGCAGTTGCGCTGTGCAATCACTATCATTTCCCCGTCATCGCCTACGGTACTGGTACATCACTTGAAGGTCATATCTTGGCGCTGCAAGGTGGTTTATCGATCGATGTGTCACAGATGAATCAAGTCGTTGCATTGAACGCCGAAGATCTGACGATCACTGTGCAACCTGGAGTCACACGTAAGCAACTAAATCTAGAGATTAAAGATACTGGATTATTTTTTCCGATCGATCCCGGTGCGGATGCCTCGATAGGCGGTATGGCTGCAACGCGTGCCTCGGGCACGAATGCGGTGCGCTACGGCACCATGCGCGAGAATGTTCTGGGTCTAACCGTCGTTACCGCACAAGGCAAGATAGTTAAGACCGGTACGCGCGCAAAAAAATCATCAGCCGGTTACGACTTGACGCGTTTGTTTGTCGGTAGCGAAGGAACGCTGGGCATCATTACTGAAATCACACTAAAGATTTATCCTCAGCCTGAAGCAATTTCTGCTGCGGTGTGTTCGTTTTCAAGCATTGCAAACGCGGTTGATACTGTGATTCAGGCAATTCAAATTGGCGTGCCTTTAGCGCGCGTTGAATTTGTTGATGAGAATAGTGTGCGTGCGTTGAACCGCCATGACAAATTAACGCTGCCAGAAAAACCGCTGCTGTTGTTTGAATTTCATGGCAGCGAGCAAGGCGTCAAAGAACAAGCGGAATTAGTTCAGCAAATCGCCGATGAACATGGAGCGATTGGTTTTGAATGGGCCACACGCCCGGAAGATCGTTCAAGGTTATGGCAAGCGCGTCACAATGCGTATTTCGCTTTGCTGCAATTGCGTCCTGGCTCACGCGCTATTTCGACCGATTGCTGCGTTCCTATTTCGCGCTTAACAGAATGTCTGCTTGAAACCAAAGCGGATTGCGATCGCGAGAACCTCATCTATGGGATCATCGGTCATGTCGGCGATGGTAATTTCCATGTGCAGATGCTGGTTGATCCATCCGATCCAGAAGACGTTGCGCGTGCTGAGGCAGTGAACGAGCGTATGGTTCATCGCGCAATCGCGATGGATGGTACGTGTACTGGCGAACACGGCATAGGATTGCATAAGCTGGATTTTTTGGTGCATGAAGCCGGTGAAGAAGCCGTTGATCTGATGCGTACGATCAAGCACGCGCTAGACCCCAACAATATTTTTAATCCGGGCAAAGTCATCCGCTGGTGACGTGCTTGGGTCGCTAAAGCAACTCATTTGTAACTCATTTATGGCAACACGAATTCCTCCGGTTCACGCACTCTCCGCTTTTGAAGCAGCTGCACGTCATGGCTCTTTTGCATTGGCTGCAGAAGAGTTGTGTATTACACCTTCTGCGTTATCGCATCGAATTCGACTGCTGGAAGAATTTGTGGGTGAGCGTTTATTTTTACGCGATGGTCGTAATGTCGGTTTGTCGGAGTTCGGTCGGCGTTATCTGGATGTTGTACGTCTTGCATTGCGTGCCTTAACGGATTTTCCTATGCCGCGCCGTGCCGCATCAGCCCAGCCGCGCGTCAAACTGACATTACCCCCAACTTTTGCGCGCTACTTACTCGTGCCACGTCTGGCATCGTTTGTAGAGCAGCATCCGGATATTGCAGTAGAAATTTATTTGTCTGTCCCGCTGTATGATTTAGCGCTCGCAGAGAGCGATCTTGAAGTGCGATTTGGACCGGGTAAGTATCCGAACATGCAATGTGAAAAATTATTTTCAGAGCCAACCTTTGCAGTAGCCAGTCCTGAGTATTTGAAAAAAGTTGATCCCATAAATACGCCTGAAGATTTGCAAAATGCCACCTTACTTCGTTCGGCACTCGAACCTTGGCAGCCTTGGTTTGAGGCAGCCGGTCTGGATTGGCCTGAGCCATCTACTGGTTTGCGCGTTGATGATTTGGGTCTGCTACTTGAAATGGTGAAGCATGGTCATGGTGTGGGTTTATCGCGTGAACATTTTGCGCGCGAGATGCTTGCGCGAGGTGAAATTGTTCGCTTGTTTGACATGAAAACAGCGACACCTCCGCATGCCTATTACCTGGTGTATGAAAAGCAAGTGACCGAGCGTCCTGAAGTCGTCACTTTTTTGGAATGGATACAAGAAGCCTTCCGGAATGCCTGATTTATTTCAAGCATTGTTGATAATTCCTTGCTGATATAGGTCATCGCGTTAAAGCAGTAAAAACTTTCATCAGTTCCTCTCAAGCTTTTCAGCGGAAATCCTGTCAAATTCCGAGTTTCATCAGCGCGCTTTCGTTACACTAGCGACATAGTTATTACGCGCCATTGCAAGCACGTACCTTCGTGTGCCCACAGGATGTTTTATGAACGCTCCCACTGAACTCGCTTTTTCTTTGTCGCGCCAGCGCGAAGTCGTATCTGCATTACGTGCGGTCTTGCCTGAGGCATCCGTACTGTTTAATGAAGAAGATACGCGCCCTTATGAGTGCGATGGGCTATCTGCCTATCGTCAGTTGCCCATGGTTGTGGTGTTACCCGAGAGCGAGGCGCAAGTCGTCGCCGTGTTGAAAGTATGTCACCGCTTAAAAGTGCAAATCGTGCCGCGTGGTGCGGGAACGGGATTGTCCGGTGGTGCAACGCCAATTGCTGATGGTGTGGTGCTATCAACGGCTCGACTCAATCGTATCGTTAGCGTTGATGCCTATGCGCGTACTGCGATAGTGCAACCCGGTGTGCGTAATCTGGCGATATCCGAAGCGGCAAGCGTGCATGGCTTGTACTACGCACCTGACCCCTCATCGCAAATCGCTTGTTCTATCGGCGGCAATGTTGCTGAAAATTCTGGTGGTGTGCATTGCTTGAAATACGGACTCACCGTGCACAACGTGCTGCGCGTTCGCATGGTGACGATAGAAGGCGATGTCGTTGAACTAGGTAATGAAGCACTCGACGCGCCCGGCCTTGATTTGCTCGCCGTATTTATTGGTTCGGAAGGCATGCTCGGCGTAGTCACCGAAGTAACTGTCAAACTCGTGCCTAAGCCACAGGCAGCACGAGTCATTATGGCCTCATTTGATGATGTGGTTAAAGGTGGTAATGCGGTGGCGAATGTGATTGCAGCTGGCATCATTCCAGCGGGTTTAGAGATGATGGATAAAACCAGCTCGCGCATGGTTGAGCCGTTTGTTAAAGCGGGTTATGACACCGATGCCGAGGCGATCCTTTTGTGCGAGTCCGATGGCACACCAGAAGAAGTTGAAGAAGAAATCGCGCACATGACTGAGGTATTGAAATCGTCGGGTGCTACTGCGATTGCTGTCTCGCGTGATGAAGCCGAGCGTATGCGGTTTTGGTCGGGTCGTAAAAATGCTTTCCCAGCGGCTGGACGTATTTCGCCTGACTATTACTGCATGGATGGCACCATACCTCGCAAGCATTTAGCCAAAGTATTGTTAGGTATCGCCGACATGGAAAAAGTGTATGGCTTACGCTGTGCGAATGTATTTCATGCTGGCGATGGCAATCTCCATCCGCTAATTCTTTTTGATGCCAATATGCCGGGTGAATTTGATCGCGCAGAAAAATTCGGCGCAGCTATCCTTGAACTCTGTGTTGAGGTCGGTGGCACGATTACCGGTGAACACGGTGTCGGCATAGAGAAGATTAATTCTATGTGCGTGCAGTTTTCACCTGAAGAACGTGAAGCATTTTTTGGTGTAAAGCGTTCCTTTGATACCGCGTTTTTATTGAACCCCGACAAAGCGATTCCTACATTGCATCGATGCGCTGAGTACGGCAAGATGCATGTACGTTCGGGGCAGATGAAATTTTCTGATTTACCGCGCTTCTGATTTTCTAAAAAAATAAAAATGGATCAGACACTACAAGCTTTTAAAGAGCAGATTATTTCTGCCAGCGCTGCTAAAACTCCTTTGCGTATTCGCGGTAACGGCACCAAGGATTGGTATGGCCAATCGTTTGAAGGCGAGTTACTCGATACACGCGCCTACAGCGGGATTGTTTCTTACGATCCAACCGAATTAGTCATCACCGCTCGCGCTGGCACGACACTGCGTGAAATCGGCAAAGCGCTCTCTGAACAAAAACAAATGTTAGCGTTCGAGCCTATGCGCTTTGATGGCTTAGCAACGTTGGGTGGCATTGTGGCAGCGGGTTTATCGGGGCCGCGCAGGCAAGCAGTAGGTTCAGTCAGAGATTTTGTGCTTGGCACCGTGTTAATGGATGGTCGCGGTGATGTACTGAATTTCGGTGGTCAAGTCATGAAGAACGTTGCGGGTTACGATGTGTCGCGCTTATTGACCGGATCCCTAGGTACGCTAGGTTTATTGTTAGAAGTGTCTATCAAAGTGCTGCCGCGTCCTACGGCGCAACATACGCTGCAATTCGCACTGTCAGAAACAGAAGCGCTCAAACAGTTGAATGTATGGGGTGGGCAGCCCTTGCCGATTTCAGGTTCGTGCTGGCACCAAGGGCAATTGACCGTACGTTTGTCGGGTGCTCGCGCTGCCGTTGATGCCGCTATCACCAGTATGGGTGGCGAAACAGTGAATGAAGCAGAATCCTTTTGGGATGCAGTGCGCGAACAGACCCATAATTTTTTCAATGACACTACTCATGGATTGTGGCGTTTGTCGTTGTCCACCGTGGCACCCGCATTAACGCTAGCAGGCGAACAGTTAATTGAATGGGGTGGTGCACAGCGTTGGTTAAAGACTGATGCAGATGCTACAACCATACGCGCTGCCGCTGAAAAAGCCGGTGGTCATGCGATCTTGTTTAAAGGCGGCGATAAATCGGTGGGAGTGTTTCATCCATTG
>JBIIQR010000051.1:0-7342 GCA_044341985.1 Burkholderiaceae bacterium | reverse complement strand
GTCCCATGGACGCGATACACCGAACTACTTGAAGGCAAACCTAGCCTGCTCTTTTTCGTTAGGCCCGACCCTGCGACACATTAGTCAGGGCACACCAATATCCTCACGAATGCCAGTCAAAACTTCGCTCGACCAACCGATAAATTAATCTGGCTGATCTTGTTTACTACTAGATATAGTGAAATTCGCGGAGATGGGCACTAATTCTAGTGCTCGGCCGTGCAACTTGCAACCGCTTTTTTCAATCTGGAAAGCGTAAAACGCACTGACTTGGCGCGCGGCCAAACTGGCCCAGTGTTTCCGCTGAAAACTCCCGCTGAAAGCGTTGCCAATCAAAGCACGGTCCAGGGTCGGTCTTACGATCTGGCGCAATATGCTGATGACCAACCACATCGGTAATCGGGTATTTCGTCAGCAACGAAATTGTTAAGTCAGCAAGACTTTGGTATTGCGCGTCGCAGAAGTTTTCAAAATCAGAACCCTCAAGCTCGATGCCTACAGAAAAATCATTGCAGCGCTGACGCCCTCTGAATTCGGATGCGCCCGCATGCCAGGCCCTATCATTTGCCGAAACAAACTGCAAAACACGACCATCACGCCGCACCAAGAAATGCGCCGACACCTTCACTCCGCGCAACTGATCAAAATACGGATGCGCATCGCAATCGAGGGTATTGCTAAATAAATCTTCTATCCAAGTCCCGCCAAACTCTCCTGGGGGTAGGCTGATGTTATGAATCACCAGCAAGCTGATAGGCGTGTCTGCAGGCCTGGCGTCAAAATTAGGGCACGATGATCTGGGCAATGACGAACACCAGCCGTCATCATTAATCGACAAAGATGAATCAATCGAGGTCATGAATATTCAAACGCTGCATCCGATAACGAAGTTGTCGCAAGCTTATCCCAAGAATAGTTGCCGTGCGAGTCTGTCGAAAACGATTCTTCCGCAACGCCTGCACGATGATCTCTCGCTCAAAGGCCTTAACTTTTTCGGGCAAACTTTCGACTTTATTTGTCGTCGAGGTGGGCGCTGCAGCGGAAACTGACTCAACCGCAGCGCTTGATAGACCTAGCCAAGTCCCTGGGCCGAAAATCAAATCATCAACATCAATTACGCCCTCAGAAGCAAAAGCACTCGCTCGCTCAAGGATATTTTGCAGTTCACGCACATTACCGGGGTAATCGTGTGCCATCAAAATAGTCAGCGCAGCGGCCGAAATAGTCGCGCACCTTGATATTGAATCCTGCCTCAGCAGTAAGGCTTCGCATAACAATGGAATATCTTCGCGACGATCTCTAAGCGGCGGTAAATGAAGTTCAATCACATTAAGGCGGTAATACAAATCCTGACGGAAGTGATTCTGCCGAACTTCTTGCGCAAGATTACGGTGCGTGGCACACAAAATTCTGACGTCAATAACATCTTCTCGCGCACCACCGAGCTTTCGTACCTTGCCTTCTTGAATAACTCGCAGTAACTTGACCTGCATGGCTATCGGTAACTCAGCCACTTCGTCGAGAAACAAGGTCCCGCCATGAGCCGCTTGAAAAAAACCCGACCTATCTTCAACAGCACCAGTAAACGCCCCACGACGCACACCAAAAAACTCTGACTCCATCAAATTTTCTGGAATGGCACCGCAATTAACTGGCACGAAAGGAGCGTTGGCCCGAGCACTCAAGGCATGGATGTCGCGCGCGGCCAGTTCCTTGCCAGCTCCAGACTCACCATAAATCACCACCGGAACAGAACTTTCAGCTAGCCTAGCAATCTGAGCTCGTACGGCTTGTATAGCAGCGGACTGCCCAAGCAAAGAAAAGTCTTTAGGAATAACATCGATGACCTCGGTGGTCAGGACGTGTGCAACGGAAGAGTTCATCAGCAGACTAAAAAGTGAGCGCGAAGCTTACTGCATCATCCGTAGTCTGCAAAAATTCTATGGGGTCTTGCTGAAAAAAAACAACGCTGATGAGAATCTCAGGTACCTAATAAAAATTATTCGGCTTTACGCGAGCCGCGATGAGCATCACTGCAAAAAAACTGATTGCTCGAACCGGGCAATGCTTCGGAAATCGGAAGATGCACACCGCATTGCGCACATTTCACCATTGCTTCTGCATCGGAGCGCTTACCTTGAGACATTTTTCCTGAGGCCGCCGACCCCTCTGCCTTATTACTTCTTGATGCCTTAAACCAACGCCAGGCCAGATAAATAACGACTGCCCACAAAAGATACTTCAAGCCGCGCCTCGATGAAGTACTACCTCTAGCACGAATCGACTACCTACGTAAGCCAACAACAGCGCAGCAAAACCAATCAAGGTAAATGACAGCGCCGTCTTTCCGCGCCAACCACGCCAATGCCGTCCTGCCAGCAAAGTACCAAATAACAGCCAAGACAGCATGGTAAAAATTGTTTTATGTTCCCAACGAAACGGGATGCCAAACAATTGCTCGGAAAAAAACACTCCCGAAATCACCGTCAAGGTCAGCAGCAAAAAGCCCAGACCTATCAATCTAAATAACAGGCGCTCCATCGTGAGCAAGGCAGGCAAATTATCAATCGCCAGAGATAACCAGCCAGCACGACCACCCGGCGCTGGCAGCGCATGTAGTCTAGATTCCTGCATAACCATCAAGACCGCATGAAACGCGGCGATCGTCAAAGACCCATAGGCCAAGGTAGAAAGCGCAATGTGCCACGAAAATAAGGGCGATTTTCCGGCGAGCGGAATTTCAGAACCTGGGAAAATCAATGGGAGTGCAATGGCAATGGCCGCAATGGGCAACACCAAACGACGCAAACCATCAACGGATAAGTTAAGGTTTTCAATCCAATAGGCCGCCACTGTCAGCCACAACGCTGCCGACAACATGATGGCAAAACCCAATCTCAAAAAATCAGGTTCAAGCACCATGCTACCTAGCGCTATCCCGTGAAGCAGCCACGCGAGCAGGGTTCCTGCGGCGATCAGATTGCGCTTTTGCTCCGGCAGAAGCGCACAGATGACATAAAGCAGTCCAGCGGCATGAATGAGAGGAAGTTGCATTAATCTAGTTTACACCATGTAATTGAGCGCTAAATGAAGGCTAACGTCGAGTCTGCGATAAAATCTTGTGCGTTAATTAGTCGCTCACCTAACTTGCTCCGCATTCTTTGCCGCACGTAAGCGCCACACCCCACCACCACGGATTCCCTCTCATGCTAAATAACCTGACCCAACGCCTCTCTAAGGTTGTTAAGACCATGCGTGGAGAGGCCAGACTGACCGAGTCGAATACCGCCGAAATGCTGCGCGAGGTACGTGTTGCACTGCTTGAAGCCGATGTTGCCTTACCCGCGGTTCGAGAGTTCATTGGGCGCGTTAAAGAAAAAGCGCTAGGCGAGGAAGTCATCGGCTCGCTAACACCAGGTCAAGCACTAGTTGGAGTGGTGCACGATGAACTAGCCAAGCTGATGGGTTCAGATATTGGCATCGAAGCTAGGCAACTGTCATTTGCAACTCAGCCGCCAGCCATCATTCTTATGGCGGGTCTACAAGGTGCAGGTAAAACAACGACGGTCGGCAAATTAGCGAAATACCTAAAAGAGCAGAAAAAGAAAAAAGTTCTTACCGTATCGACTGACGTCTACCGACCTGCTGCGATTGGTCAGCTACAAACGGTCACAGCACAAGTAGGTGCTGATTTTTTTCCTTCTGAGGCCTCTGAGAAGCCGGTCGCTATTGCACTCGCGGCGCTTGATCACGCGAAGAAGCATCATCACGAAGTATTGATTATCGATACCGCAGGCCGGCTCGGTATCGACGAAGCGATGATGCAGGAAATCAGCGCGCTCCATGCCGCACTCAATCCTATTGAAACGCTATTCGTGGTTGACGCCATGCTGGGTCAGGATGCCGTTAATACCGCCAAAGCATTTAATGATGCTTTGCCACTGACAGGTATCGTTCTTACTAAATTAGATGGTGATTCGCGCGGTGGAGCAGCACTCTCTGTGCGTCACATCACGGGCAAACCTATCAAATTTACCGGTGTCGCAGAGAAGCTCGATGGCTTGGAGCCTTTCGATCCAGAGCGAATGGCAAATCGCATCTTGGGCATGGGCGACATCCTTGCGCTGGTTGAAGAAGCTCGCAAGGGCATTGATGTCGCTGCTGCAGAAGATCTGGCTAACAAAATAAAGAGCGGTGGTAAATTCGACCTGAATGATTTTAAAGCGCAGCTCTCGCAAATGAAAAAAATGGGTGGGCTATCGGGGCTGATGGACAAGCTACCCGCTCAACTACAACAGGCCGCTGCAGGGAAAAATGTCGACCAAGCGGAAAAGCAAATACGCCGCATGGAAGGCATTATTAACGCTATGACTCAGCAGGAACGCTCCAAACCCGACCTGATTAAAGCCTCACGCAAGAGGCGTATCGCAACTGGCGCAGGCGTGCAGGTACAAGAGGTCAATCGCATGCTCTCGCAGTTTGATCAGATGCAATCCATGATGAAAAAATTTAAAGGTGCCGGCATGATGAAGATGATGCGCGGCATGAAAGGGATGATGCCTGGTATGCGTTAACACGCCCTATTCGACACAGCTCCTGGTTGTTTCACCCCTCTGAGCCGCACTTGAAAGCTAGTTTTAGTCGCGGTTTTCATGGCATTTCACCTTCTCCTATGACGCGCCTCTCACAGCCCTTTGGCGCTCTTAAAGTACGCTCGCCTAAATCCCCAGAGCGAAAATTTTGAGATCTATGTCACTCTCATAGGAGAAAATCGAAAAAAACTGATAAAAAACACTTGCGTCACAGTCAAAACCCTAAGACTATTGGCGGTGCGTAAACTTGCGCAACAGTTAGTCAACACAGCATAGGAGGTTCACACATGGCTACAGCCAAAAAAGCGGCCGCCAAAAAATCCGCTGCAAAGAAACCTGCAGCTAAAAAGGCAGCCAAGAAGGCGCCGGCCAAAAAGCCAGCCGCCAAGAAAGTAGCAGCAAAAAAAGTCGTAGCGAAGAAGGCCCCCGCCAAAAAAGCAGTCGCTAAAAAAGTAGTCGCTAAAAAAGCGCCTGCAAAAAAAGCCGCCGCCAAGAAAACTACTCGCAAGCCTAATGCAGCATTCATGAAACCCTTGACCCCGTCAGCTGTTCTGGCAGCGGTAGTCGGTGCAAACCCACTTCCACGTACGGATGTCACCAAGAAAATCTGGGATTACATCAAAAAGCATAAGCTGCAAGATAGCGTCAACCGCCGCAACATCAATGCGGATGACAAGCTGAAAGCTGTATTTGGTGGTAAGAAGACCGTTTCTATGTTTGAGATGACCAAACTCATCTCTGCACACTTGAAATAATTGTCAGGTGACGAACAAAAACGCCCGCATTGATGCGGGCGTTTTTGTTTATGAGACCTCTTTTATTTTGCCTTTTTGAAGGCAGTAATTGCTCGAAATAAGTCCTGGTATTCCTCGCAGCCTTTGCCACAAATTTTCTCTAGCTTGGTCAAATGCTCTGCTGCCTTGTCTGGCTGACCCGCTTTCAAATACGCCTGACCAATGTATTCATGAGCACCCTTGTGGTTAGGGTCTAGTCTAAGCGCTTCATTGTAATGCGCGAATGAATTATCCAGATCACCAAGATGACGATAGGAATAACCAAGATAGGTATGGGTATCTGCATTATCTGGCGTCTGCTTGACTGATTTAGAAAGGGACTCTATGGCAGATTTCCAGTCCTTACGTTCTATCGCATTTTTCCCCGCCATAAAATCTGAATCATTACTGTTCGCGTAGCCTTTGCTCTCTTTAAGATTTGCCATCACATTAGTCATAGAAAATAGTATGACAAAAGCACATAAGAATTTTTTCATAAAGTTCTCGCTTATTCCTAACTAAGTAGATTCCCAACGCTTCCAGGCAGCCCTGATAGCATTTGGATACTCTGGACGACCTCGGCTTCCATTGTAGCGACCCAATGCCAAAAACAAGTCGCCGCGTTCCATATCAATATACATACGCAAAATACTGCAACCATAACGCAAATTAGCCTGCATAAAAAACAGCCTAGAGGGTTGGCCATCGCCAATCACTCGCGTCCAAAAGGGCATGACCTGCATGTAACCTCGCGCGCCCACGCTAGAGATTGCATACTTACGAAATCCCGATTCCACTTGGATTAGACCGAGTATTAGCGCAGGCTCTAAACCAGCACGGCGCGCCTCATACCAAAGTGTTTGCAAAAATTCGCTACGCACCATGGTATCTGGCATGCGACTGTGCAAACGTTTGGACACGAACTCCGACCAACGCTGCCACTCTATGCGCTCTGCCTCATTGGCAAAATTCAAATGCGGCGGTCGAGGATCCGTTATTGATCTAGCCAAGGCCACTCTGATTGCATCGGCCAACACTTCTTCACGCTGATTGCCTGCAGATGCATTCGACACCACAACTAACAGCGCGATACCCATCAAAACAACCATCCTCGCATGCAGCGAAGAGAGTCGCATCACGATGGCGCGCTGCATACTTAAATCATCCTAGATCGAAGGAACGAAAGTATCTCGCTACGAGCTATCGGAGTGGCGGCCTCATCTCGACGCCCCTGATACTCCAGCAAGTCCTCTTTTAAACTACGCTCACCGATTACGACTCTATGTGGCACACCGATTAACTCCCAATCAGCAAACATAGCGCCCGGCCGTTCTCCTCTGTCATCCAAAATCACATCGATACCCGCTTCAATTAGCAAGGCATACAGACTTTCTGTGGCCTCGCGTACGAGCTCGCTGCGATCATAGCCAAGCGGACACATGACAACCTCAAATGGAGCAATGGAGAGAGGCCAAATGATGCCCTTCGCATCGAAATTTTGCTCGATCGCTGCGCCCAAAATTCGTGTAACGCCTATGCCATAGCAACCCATCTGCATCAGCTGCGGCTTGCCATGTTCATCTAAATAGCTGGCCTTCATATCCTCGGAGTAGCGAGTCCCTAACTGAAACACATGGCCTACCTCGATCCCGCGCTGCACTTCTAATACACCTTTGCCATCGGGCGATGCATCACCTGCGATCACATTTCGAATATCTGCCACGATCGGCTCAGGCAAGTCACGGCCCCAATTGGCGCCGGTGTAGTGAAAATTCTCTTCATTGGCACCACAGATAAAATCACTCATTTGCGCAACGGTACGATCGGCCACAATTATTACTGACTTGGGTGTGTTAATGGGCCCTAGATAACCTGGCTTACTGCCGAAATGCTCAAGAATTTCTGTGTCGCTCGCAAAACGAAACGGACCCATACCAGGCAACTTACCCGCCTTCACTTCATTCAGTTCATGATCAC
>JBIIQR010000050.1:0-7363 GCA_044341985.1 Burkholderiaceae bacterium | reverse complement strand
TGCAGTGCGCCAGAAAGACAAACCGCCGGTTTGCGATGCAATGGCGACCAGCATGTTGTCGAACACCGTCATTTCTTTAAAGAGCTGTGGAATCTGAAATGAACGCGCAACGCCGAGTCGCGCAATGCTGCGCGGAGCTAAGCCTGCAATGTTTTCACCGTGCAGAAGAATTTGACCGGAATCAGGTTTGATGTAACCCGTGATCATATTCACAAAGGTGGTTTTGCCGGCACCGTTACTACCGATCAAACTGACTTTCGCGCCCGCGGGGATATCGACATTAATGTCGGATGCGGCAACCACTGCGCCAAAACGTTTTTCTAGTGAGCGAGCGGAGATTGCAAAGTCATGAGCACTCATGCCTGTTCTCCTTTTTTGCGTTTGGCTTCCCACAGTGAACCAATACCGCGTGGCAGGAAACGTATCACTGCGAGTAAGAACAGTCCGAGCGATAACTGCCAGCTATTCGGGAAATAGGAGCTAGAGAATGAACGCACGATTTCGAGCACAGTCGATGCGATGAAAGCAGCGATCACACTATGATGACCCGCCAAGATGGCGACAAACACAAAGTCACCCGAGGTAGTCCAAAAACTAAATTCAGGTTCTACGTGACCGAGCGCCATGACAGCCAGTGCGCCACCCATGCCACCGGTGAATGCTGCAATTAGATAATTAGCGGCGATTAAATTTTGTACCGAGCTGCCCAAGTATTCAACGCGGATTTCATTGTCACGCGAAGCTAGTGCGACGAGGCCACGCGTGGAATCAAAATAAATGCGCATCGCCATACCAACGATTCCGCCTAACGTAACCGTAACGGCGTAGCTCGCATAACCACTCCAACTGTCGGTTGGACGTACGCCAAAAATACTGACACGACCCATATTGAAACCATCGGATCCGCCCATGGTTTGGGATTTCATTAAGAGGCCGTACAGGACCATCGACAACGCCAATGACAGCATGGCAAAGAAAATGCCGCGGTAGCGTGCAATCAGCAAGGCGAAGGGCAGAGCAACCAACAAAGCAACCAGACCACCACCTAAAGCCAGTAGCACCGCATCTGTGATGCCCAGATTGCCAAACGATAGTGCAGCGGTATAACCGCCCAGCGCAAACACCATGCCCTGACCAAAGGACACCACACCGGTTCGCATCAACGAAACAATACCGAGCGATACGAGACCATTAGCCGCCGACATCGTAATTAGAAAAGTTAGCCACTTGGGCATAGCCGTGCCAGCCACCAGCAAGATCGCTATGCAAGCGATACCAGCGATGAGTGTGCGCATTGAAGAAGATAAGGAGTTCATGTCAGATCTTCCTCGCCTGAATACGCTGAAATAATCCTTCAGGCCGGAACATCAGCACGATAGCCATCACCACGTAAATCGAAAATAACTCGGCTACGGGCCAGACGTGTACCGCTGCTGAGCGCGCGATACCCACAATTAATGCGCCAATCGCTGCACCGGGAATACTACCCAAGCCACCGATAATCACGACGGCAAACGAGACGATCACAACACCGACTGATACGCCGGGTTGCACTGAAATCATCGGCGCAGTTAGTGCGCCACCGAGTGACGCGAGAAAAATGCCGGTGGCAAAAGCGAGCGTATAAATTCGCGAGACATTCACGCCCATGCTCGAGGCGACTTCTTCGCTGTGAATTACGGCCAGCACAATTTTTCCTATGCGTGTGCGATTCAGACCCCACCAAACGACGTAGCCAACGATTGCGGCCACGGCCACTAACATGAAGTCATAACCGACATACGACTGCGGACCCATTTCCACAACGCCAAACAACATGTACGGCTCAGATACATAGAGAGGATTCACCCCCCAAATCAGTTTGGTGGCATCTTCCATAATCAGAAACAGCGCGAAGGTCACCAATACCAACAGCACCTCATCACGGCCATAGAAAACACGCAGCAATCCTCGTTCACAAAGAGGCGCGATCAATGCGGCAACGGCTACTGCAGCCATTAACATCGCGATCAACGACAATTCAGGCGCTAACTGCATGCTGGCAAACCAACCCACGAGTGTGGCAGCTGCATAGGCACCGAGAGCGTAGAAACTGCCATGCGCGACATTGAGAATTTTTAATACGCCAAAGACCAGAGTCAGGCCCAGCGCAACGATAAACAGCCAAGACGCATAGGTCAGGCCATCGATCAGGATGGTAAAAATGAGATTCATGGGACGCTTCTTTTAGTATTTCTTTTTGCCAAACCGCCATGCTCCTGATAGCACGTGATCTTTGGGTGGTACTTCAGTGACTTAGAGAACGGGCTTCACTTGATTGAGCGAAGCCCGCACAACATCAGGTTTTATTAGTCACACTTGGCGCCGGGGAAGCCGGCTTTCATCCAGTCTTCAGATTTCATGTTCGCTGGAGGATTGACGCACTCAGCGGCGAAGCGCTGAATATCTTCCAATGCCACGCGTTTGTTAGCCGCATCCCAGCGGGTACGACCAATCGCCGTTGGCTGAATCGCTTGTTGGCCGCCAGCGAGCACCATCTTGATTTGACCACTCGGTGCTTCCCACTCAGAACTGCGCAGTGCAGCAGCGATTTGTTCATTGCTTGGCTTCTTGCCGCCATTGGCTGCCATGGCTTTTTCTACCGCCAGTTTCACGCCCATCAACGCTTGTGCCATACGGTAGGGAGCTTGGACTGGATAGACGCCCCATTGGATTTTGTACGACGCCCACCACCAATCATTCAACGCCGATTTTGGTGCGAGCAATCCGTTAGCGCCCCGTGCGCCCAACACTGTACCGTCAGGCATTTTATCGCCGAGTGGAGTGAGTACATGGTCAGCCGCCGTTAACACCACCTGCGTCTTTTTAAACAAGCCACGTGGACCGGCTTGCAAAACAAACGCTTGCAAATCACCGCCCCAAAGACTGGAATGAGTGACATCTGCTGTCTGAGACATTAACTGGGAGATTTCAGTACCGTACTGGCCTGCACCGAATTTAGGACGCTGGTCAGATTGAATTTTCGCTTCGGGATACAGGTATTTCATCGACAGCGAAAAATCTTTGAGCGAATCATGGCCCCATGCATAGTCTTGGTTGATCATGTTGATCGTACTGACTTTCATGTTGCGTGATTTTAGATAACGCGCAGCAGCGACGTTATCCATCGCGCCATGGGACGCGGTACGGAATACGTATTTGTAGCTCGCTTCTTCAAAAATACGTGGTGAGCCACAATCGTAGAGTACCAACAGGCGTTTCATTTCTTCAGCAACGGGCGATACCGCTAAACAGTCACCTGAGCTGACATAGCCGATCACCATATCGACGCCTTCGCGGTCGTACAGGTTACGCAGTTCTTGTACTTGTTTTGTGGCGCCACCGTTTTCATCGACATAGACAGGCACAATGTTCATGCCGCCAAAACCTTTTTTGTTATACGGAGCAGGTGCTTTACCCCCGTTGAAAGCTTCCAGCAACGTTTTTGCACCATTCACAGCAGGTACACCAAAACTGTCTGCTGCTTGGCCGGAGAGGAAGCTGACGATACCAATTTTGAAGTCTTCGGCGGCAGCTGCGCCAGCCATGCTGAGCGCCAGTAGGCTGGCGGCCGACATGGCAGTCAGTTTTTTCCATTGAGGACGCAAAGTCGGGGTGTGAGTCATTGATCTTCTCCTAGTTAATCTCGTTATTGTCAACATCGGCGCCGACTCATTCAGTCCGATGCAGAGGATGCATAGTCAGCCTTATACGGCATTACAGCCGCTCAGCAACATTTCTAATACCGGATGATCCAATTTGTCAGATTGATCAGTCAACCGATATCGATGTTGCGTTGCCATAGGAAATCAGCTGGGCTAGCCGACCTTTATCAAAGCCAAACACCGTATTATTTTGAAATGAAGCGTAAAGGATCGAATTCAACCAAGAATGCGGAATTAGCAAGGTAATGCAGAAAGAACACAAGTCATTCTTTGAAATGTTTGTGTTTTTTTAGTGCGTAACTGAATTGACGCGATGATAAGCCCAATAGGCTCGAATATGCTGCGCTGCAAAATGCTCTTTTCAGACATCTTGTTGGTCAAGCTGCCAACGAAGCACTGAATAAATAAAAGTGAGACGTTTCTCGACTAAATGATCAAAGTTAACTCTTTGATTAACTTAACTCCGCGTCGCACAGCTGAGCTGGTTCGCCATAAGAGTTACATCAAATCAGTAGTTTCCCAATCTGAGCTTTCTTAATTTTCTTTCGATGCAGTAGATTCTGTTGCTTCAACGGGCGCCGGTTGCGAGGTTGGGATCAGCTTCATCGCCTCGGTTTCCGATGGGATTTTGACTCTGAATCCCTGCAGATAAATTTCGATTTGCGCTAACTGGCTGGACCGAACCACATAGGGCGGCTTACCACCCACAACTTGACCAACCATTGGCTTGAGTTCGATTAGGCGCGATTTACCTGTGGCGTCTGACACGCAGACCGAACCGCCTTTTGGGCTGATAACGTAAAGCTTAGAGTCCGATTTCCGTTGATAAATTGGTGACCAGCTTTTTACATCGCTAGCGCTGCTTGACGGACATTCACCACTCGTGTCGGTGGCTGCCGCCAAGGCAGGATCACGTTTGTTGTCTTTATTTTCTTTGACGTCTTTGACGTCTGTGATTTCGGGCAAGGGCGCTGCTGTCGGGGTAGGTTTAACTTCTGGCGCAGGTTTGGAAGGTGGGGCTATGCTAGTTGCCACAGCTTTGGGTGCCGGCTCTGGTGGAGTCACGGGTTTTTCGACTTGATTGGCCACCACATCAGCGCTGACTTCATTTGCAAGGCTCTCATCTTTAGTGCCGCGTATCTTCGCGTAGATGGCTAACAAAATGCAGACCACGATGGCGGATATAGCTATTAACCTGCGAAGTTCAGCATTGCGTTCTACAGCTGCCAGTCGCAAATCGGCTGGCTCGGCACTATCGGAATGAGCCATCATCGAAGATGGTGCGTCTTCCGGTACAGGAATAGTCTGGTTAGCTCCGGGTCCCGTTACGATCTCATCGTAAGGAATATCTAACGCCGCTGAGTACTTCCGAACCGCCAGTAGTTTGTGGGCTGGCGTGTAAAAAGGTCGGTTGCCGCCATCTTCCATGTGCTGGATCTGCTCACGTGAGAGCGTGACGGCTGCTGCCATGTCCGTTACCGACATGCCACGCTCTTCCCGTGCAGCTTTCAGGCGTGCACCGTCAACGTTAATAGCGTCAAAGTCGATTTCGGTCTTCATGGTCAGTCCAATTCGGGCTTATCGGAGCGATGTGCTGTTACCTGCTACTCGCAAAATTCCGATAAGTTCCCTTAAGATAACATCGAATACAGCAAGTTTTGGGATTTGTCGGGGCCTTATGCTCCAACCCGGCGCAAACGGGGAGATACTCAGGTAAAAAATCGTTCTAGACTACTTAGCGGTACGCCATACCCTCGAGCCAGACGGACCATGGTCCTAAATCCGGGCTCGCCATACGAGCCGCTCTCAATCTTGGAAACGGTTGGTAGTGATACGCCGCTCGCAGGATTGTCATTCGATTGACTGGCTCGGCAGACATCGATTTTGCTCATGTGCCGCGCCAGACGAACAGCAGCTAGGTACTCATGGCAATCATTGAAGTCATCAGCCGAAATATCTGCCAGCCACTTTTTGGAGATTTCAGCCAGAGACCCATTTTCCTTGGTCGTTATTGACTCTCGAGGGCTTGATTTAACCTCGGTGAGTAGGGTGCTGTTCGGCATGTAAATCTCCTTCTTTTTGTTCTTGGCTGACCAGCGCTAATAGAGGGCATGGACGGCAGCTGTTGTAACTAGTAGCTTTTAGAGTAGAGAAAAATTTCACTCGTGAAAATAGACCCTGAGGGCAAGTTCAGCGAAATCAGCCTAACTTAGTCATGTTTCAGGTCAATGATACGTGCCAGTTCAATAACATTATTTGCTCCGAGCTTGCTCATCATGTGCATACGATGAAGCTTGACGGTTCTTACAGCGATCCCGAGCTTGTGGGAAATATCGCGATTCAAAAGCCCGGACGCCACCATATGGGCAATTTGTGTTTCGCGGTCAGTCAGTCTGGCAATCCGGCTACGTATATCCTTGGCTTGCCTCTGATCTTCTTGCTCATGACTATGTTTGGCTAAGGCCTCGCTGATAACGGCTAGCAGGTCTTCTTCTGCGAAAGGCTTAATTAGAAAGTCAACGGCTCCGTTTTTTAGAGCTTGAACGGCTTCTCGGGCGCCACTGCCACCGCTCATGAAAACAATCGGCTTTTTTTCAGATAGCTCTTGAAGCTTCTTCTGTAGTTCAAGGCCATTCAATTCCGGCATTTTCACATCGAGAAGCAGGCAGCGCGGTCCCGGGAATTCAGCCAAATTAGGATCCAGTGAGGCCAGATATGAGACAGCCGAAGGAAACGATTTAGTCGCATAGCCTTCTAAGTCGAGTAAAGACACGACCGCTTCGCGAATCGCCGTATCGTCATCAATGACAGTGATGCAACCACGCGAGTAGCGCTCCGCTTCACGTTGATCGTGAATGGTAACAACTGGTCGTATTGGCCTTTGGTTCATGACGCACATACCCTCCCAAGTGGCAAGCAATAGAAATCGCCTGCAATCGGGATTTTGCTAGCCTTTAATTATACGGCCTATATCCTTCTAAATTTCCCGACTGGGGAATTATAGGGTGATACCTAGGGCATAGGATTGCCCTATGGGGCACGAGAGTATTGCGTCAATCACACAACGGCCCTCAGCCTCTATTTACCGAAAGCCAGCCAACTTTGGCCAGGGTAAGGTGATTGTGAGCGACGTTTGCGTTTACCGCCCGTTACTGGCTGCAACAAAAGGGTGGCAGGCACCAGGTAATCGACGCTTTTTCGTATATCAAGCATCTGTTCAGATTTTGATAGCCGCATCAAACTGTAAATTGTTTGTCGTAGCAGGTACTGCTCACGATCGGTTTTCATAACGTTATCTGGGACGTTTAGAAATTCTTCTATCAACGTATCGAAAACTGTGTTTGAGTCAATCATGTGATTTTTCATATCAGTGCGTGAGTTAATGATCGGAAATAGGAGTCTATCCATTCTTCGCTTCAATGATAGAGGTGAGCGATTGAGGCAGATCAAGAGCTGTGAGTCATTTGATTTTTGATAAGCCCGTGTTATAAAAATATTCACCGATCGTCGGTTGAATACAAAAAACTCCGTACTGAATTTCTTATCGAAGATCAAAATATTTTTTCTAATTTACCAACAGAATTGATCTCATGCGCATTGAGCCAGGCAAGCTTTTTCTAATGCTTGCCGTATTCATTCGCCATTTATTGCAGGGCATG
>JBIIQR010000049.1:0-7463 GCA_044341985.1 Burkholderiaceae bacterium | reverse complement strand
GAACGAGCGATTCATAGCAGCACACATGATGTACGACAAAATCGCACCGGATGAACCGACCAACGATCCGGCAATAATCAGCATCGAGTTGTTGAGCGAAAAACCAATACCTGCTGCCGCCCAACCCGAGTAACTATTCAGCATAGACACCACCACCGGCATATCTGCACCGCCGATAGGAATAATGATCAGCACACCCAGAATGAAAGCAATCACCGTCATCACGATGAATGGTGTCCATGCCGCTTCTACACCCGGATCAGCAACGAACATCAGGCCCGCGCCAACCATCACAATCGCCATCAACAAATTAAACAAATGCTGGCCAGGGAAAACCACCGGCGCACCTTGAAACAAACGGAATTTATAGTTGCCAGCGAGTTTTCCAAAAGCGATAACTGAGCCTGAGAACGTAATCGCACCGACGAAGGTACCGATAAACAGTTCAATACGATTGCCAAACGGTATAGGTTCACCGTGTGCTGCAATCCCAAAAGCCCAAGGTTCAGATACAGCGGCAACCGCAATACACACCGCAGCCAAACCAATCAATGAGTGCATAGCAGCGACCAATTCAGGCATCTTGGTCATTTCAACACGCTTAGCGAGCAAGGTACCAATGCCACCACCGACTACGACACCCAATGCCAGTAAGCCATAACCAAGGTTTGTTCCTGTGGTCGCTTCCGATTTGAGCTTGAAGATCAGCGCAACCGTGGTTAATGCAGCGATCGCCATACCGGTCATACCAAACGCATTACCACGGCGCGCCGTCGCAGGATGAGAGAGGCCTTTCAACGCCTGGATAAAACACACAGACGCCAACAGATACAACAAAGTAACCAGATTCATGCTCATGATTAAGCCTCTTCCTTCTTCTTGGCCTTAGGCTCTTTTTTCTTGAACATTTCCAGCATGCGCTGGGTGACCAAAAAACCACCGAAGACATTCACTGCGGCTAATGCGACCGCTAAGGTACCCATAAATTGGCCGACCGGACCTTCAGTCAACGCGGCCGCTAACATGGCACCGATGATGATGATGGCGGATATCGCATTCGTGACCGCCATCAATGGCGTGTGCAGCGCTGGTGTAACAGTCCAGACCACGTGATAGCCGACATAAATTGCCAGCACAAAAATGATCAGGTTGATGATGGTATGACTGACTTCCATGATGTCCTCTGGTTGTAGACAGTAGGCGCCCTCAGAACTGCAGAGAAGGCATTATTTTTTAAGGCCAGTGATTCGATTTTTATCGTTTACAAATACAATCTTTGGCTGATACTCAGCAACCTCAGCATCGCTCATAGGCGCATAGGTGCAGATAATCAGTAAGTCACCTAACTGCGCTAACCGCGCAGCTGCACCATTGAGTGAAATCTCACCACTACCGCGCTTTCCTACTATGGCGTAGGTAGAAAAGCGTTCACCATTGTTAATGTTGTACAGCTCTATTTTTTCAAACTCGCGGATGTCTGCCGCTTCTAGCAAATCTTGATCAATGCCGCAGGAACCTTCGTAATTCAGATCACATTGCGTCACCGTCGCGCGATGTATTTTCGCGCGCAACATAATTCGCTGCATTAAATCTCCTAAGCCTTACGAACGACTTCACCACCTGAGCACATCAAAGTCGCAGCGACGATTTCATCACTGGTATCGATATGCAACGCACCCTCTGGATTGATGATTAGCTTCAGAAAATCCAACACATTGCGTGAATACAGTGCCGACGCATCCGCGCCGCACAAAGCAGGAATGTTGGCTTCACCAATAATGGTTACACCGTGCTTGATAACCGTCTTACCCAACTCAGAGAGCGGGCAATTTCCGCCTTGCTCAACTGCCATATCAACAATCACCGATCCTGGCTTCATTGATTTAACCGTCTCTTCGCTGATCAATATCGGTGCCTTGCGACCCGGTATCAGCGCAGTGGTAATGATGATGTCAGCCTGCTTAGCACGTTCATGCACTAATGCGGCCTGACGTTTCATCCAAGCTTCTGGCATGGGACGCGCATAACCTCCTACGCCCTTCGCGATTTCTTGCTCATCTTCGGTTTCGAAAGGCACATCAATAAATTTTGCGCCCAGCGATTCAACTTGCTCTTTCACTGGAGGACGCACATCCGACGCCTCAATTACTGCACCCATACGTTTGGCCGTAGCAATCGCCTGCAAACCAGCAACACCCACACCCATAATCAGCACTCGCGCCGCTTTCACGGTACCGGCGGCCGTCATTAGCATAGGCATGAAACGCTGATAGGCATTAGAAGCCATCAGAACAGCCTTGTAACCGGCAATATTCGCTTGAGAAGAAAGAACATCTAACGATTGAGCGCGCGTGATGCGCGGTGCGGCCTCGAGAGCAAACGCGCTTATGCCTGCAGCGGCCATCGCCGCGTTGTTGTCTGCATCAAAGGGATTAAGCATGCCAACCAACACGCTGCCAGATTTCATAGACCTACGCTCGTCTGCGGATGGCGCTCTGACTTTCAGCACCAAATCAGCACCCAGAGCGTGATCTGCAGAGACAATCTCTGCGCCCGCAGCCGCATACGCCTCATCCGTGATGCTAGCTGCTACGCCTGCGCCAGCCTGCACCACCACTTGATGCTTAGCAGCGACCAGCTTTTTAACTGTTTCGGGTGTCGCGGCAACTCGCGTCTCGCCCGGCCGCGTTTCGGCGGGAATGCCGATTTTCATGGGGATCTCCCAAAAAGAAAGCAAGAATCTTACACGCAATTTCCGAAATGGAACGACCGTTCTATTTTAGGGCGATCTATTTAGGATGGATTTGTAAATATTCGGAAAGATTCTTATAAATACATTTCAGATTAGCCAACAAGCGCCGCTTTCTGCTCTCTCATCGCAAGACCTAAACGAAAAATAGTGTTTATCTGGCACACGCGACAATCACAAACCTGCTTGATTGCTCAGACTAGGGCTGCGGGTAAAATGCCGTCACTTCAAAGGAAACCATGTCAACTATCTGGAAACCCTCTGTGACCGTGGCAGCGATTATCGAGCGCGATGGCAAATTTTTACTGGTCGAGGAAGAAACCAGCGACGGCATACGCTTCAACCAACCAGCCGGGCATCTCGACCCGGATGAATCACTGATCGATGCAGTCAGCCGTGAAGCGCTGGAAGAAACCAGCTTCGACTTCACGCCCGAGGCATTAGTCGGCGTGTATATGTCGCGCTATGTCTCAAGCCGTACCAAAGAAGAAGTCACCTACTTGCGATTTGCATTTACCGGTAGTTTAGGTAAACAACATGACCAGCCGCTGGACGAAGGCATCATCCGCACTGTGTGGATGACACGCGATGAACTACTCGCCTGCCAAGCAATGCACCGTAGTCCCTTAGTACTGCAATGCGTCGATGACTACCTAAATGGTAAACGCAGCCCCTTGTCACTTATTTATACCCATCCTAGCGTGAGCGATCCTAGTTATGCCTAAGCGCGTTGTTTTGGGAATGTCCGGAGGCGTTGATTCGTCGGTCGCCGCCTGGCTACTCAAACAGCAAGGGTATGAGGTTATCGGTCTCTTCATGAAAAACTGGGAAGACGATGATAACGATGAATACTGCTCAACTCGTCAAGACTGGATAGATGCTGTTAGCGTCGCTGATGTATTAGGTGTGGATATTGAGGCCGTTAATTTCGCCTCGGAATACAAAGATCGTGTGTTCGCTGAGTTCTTACGCGAGTACGAGGCGGGCCGAACTCCGAATCCTGATGTGCTGTGTAATGCCGAAATTAAATTTAAAGCCTTTCTCGATCACGCGATGTTATTGGGTGCCGACCTCATAGCCACCGGTCACTATGCTCGCGTGCGTGAGAACTCTGGTCAATTTGAATTACTGAAAGCCGTCGACGCTAGCAAAGATCAAAGTTATTTTTTACATCGCTTAAATCAAGCACAACTATCAAACACGCTATTTCCGCTAGGTGAGTTACATAAAACGGAGATACGAAAAATCGCGGATCAACTCGGTTTGCCCAACGCGAGTAAAAAAGATTCCACCGGCATTTGCTTTATTGGCGAGCGTCCCTTTCGCGAATTTTTAAATCGCTATCTGTCATTCAAGCCCGGTCCGATGATGACGCCTGAAGGTGAAGTTATGGGTGAACATGTCGGCCTGTCTTTTTACACCTTAGGTCAACGTAAAGGCATAGGCTTAGGCGGTAGCAAAAAACATCGTGATGAGGATGGCAATCACGAAGCTTGGTATGTGGCGCGCAAAGATGTGGTTAACAATACGCTGTATGTCGTACAAGGCCATGATCATCCCTGGCTGTTGTCGCACACACTGGCAGCGGATCAGGTGAGCTGGGTGAGTGGTCAAACCCCTGCTGACACGCAACTCACTGCCAAGACTCGCTATCGCCAACACGATATGAACTGTCTACACCGCACTTTACCCGACGACCGTTTTAGTCTTCAGTTTGAGCAAGCTCAGTGGGCTGTCACTCCCGGGCAATCGGCTGTTTTATATGACGGCGATGTGTGTCTCGGTGGCGGAATTATTGATACCGGCTCCTCACTCACTGGCTAACACCCAAAGTAACAAAAATCACACAGCGACGACACAATAAAAAACAGAGCTCAAGGGCTCTGTTTTTTTGTCGCTGAATTATTACTACTCTTAGGCGACGGGCACCGTCTCTTTAAACGAAGGCCGTTCAGATAATTTATCAAACAGTCGAGCTAAGTTAGTGTGATCCTCACGCCAAGTAATTTCAGGAAAACGAAACGTTAGCCATCCCAAGGCACTACCTACAGCGACATCGGCGAGCGATAAATGACTGCCTGCGCAAAATGGTGCATCGCCCAGAGCCATCGCCATGGAATTCAGTCCATTGCGTATCTTGCCCAGCTGACGATCTACCCAAGGATCACTTTGTTTTTCAACCGGACGCTGAGTACGCTCGATTCGCACCACGATACCCGCATCTAATATGCCATCAGCCAACGCTTCCCAGCATTTAATGCTGGCACGCTCACGACCGGCGCTAGGAATCAACTTACCCACCGGCGACATGGTGTCTAGATATTCAACGATGACACGCGAATCAAACATAGCGCCACCATCTTCCATAACCAAACAAGGCACTTTGCCTAATGGATTAGATAAATGGATGGTGGACGTAGGTGACCACACATCATCGAGAACAAACTCGTAATCGAGTTTTTTCTCTGCCATAACAATCCGCACTTTACGTACATACGGACTCGCGAGTGATCCAATCAGTTTCATAGCGATTCAGTATTGATTCGAGGGAGGCGGATTATATCACTCGAAAATTGCACCAGCCTATGCTCTAGTACACCGAGGCCAGACGTTACCTGAGTGGTAGAATCCAGCTCGTTACAATTCGATTTATTCTTAGCCGAACAGGCTCATTCCGACTATGCAACTTTCACATCTCTCAGCGCTGTCACCTCTGGACGGCCGCTACGCCTCGAAAACCAATGCTTTGCGCCCTATACTTTCCGAAGCGGGTTTTATGCATCACCGTGTCAAAGTCGAAGTTGCTTGGTTGATTGCTCTTTCCGAAGCGGGATTTGCCGAGTTGCCGCCGTTCTCAAAACCGGCACGCGCTTTGTTAGA
This sequence comes from Burkholderiaceae bacterium, assembly GCA_044341985.1. Taxonomy (GTDB): domain Bacteria; phylum Pseudomonadota; class Gammaproteobacteria; order Burkholderiales; family Burkholderiaceae_D; genus Pernthalerella. Next base: position 1,834 of record JBIIQR010000049.1, on the reverse strand, counting down.
AGGTCTAGCTTCCAACTTTACCGAGGACGATGCAGCGCGCATCAAAAGTATCGAGGCCGTCACTAATCATGATGTGAAAGCCGTCGAGTACTGGCTCAAAGAAAAAGTGAATGATGTCCCCGAGCTGGTTAAGGCTTCCGAATTTATTCACTTTGCTTGCACTTCCGAAGACATCAACAATACCTCGCACGGCATGATGCTAAAAACGGCGCGCGACGAAGTATTGTTACCGCAGCTAGCGACTGTCATCGCTAAATTGACCGAACTAGCCCATGAGCACGCCGATTTACCAATGATGTCGCGCACTCACGGCCAACCCGCTAGCCCAACCACCTTAGGTAAGGAAATGGCAAACGTCGTTGCACGACTCAAGCGTGCCAGCGAACGAATCGCCAGCGTGCAGATACTGGGCAAAATGAATGGTGCAGTCGGTAATTACAATGCGCATTTATCGGCGTATCCCGATATGGATTGGGCGGCATTTTCGCGCAAGGTGATTGAAACCAAACTAGGATTGACCTTCAATCCTCACACCATACAAATCGAACCACATGACTATATCGCCGAGCTGTTTGATGCGATAGCTCGCACAAACACCATACTGCTCGATTTAAATCGCGATATCTGGGGCTATATTTCTATCGGCTATTTTAAGCAACGAACTAAAGCCGGTGAAATCGGTTCATCGACTATGCCGCACAAAGTGAACCCGATTGACTTTGAAAATTCTGAAGGCAATTTAGGCATGGCAAACGCCGTGCTTAAACATATGTCTGAAAAACTTCCCGTATCACGCTGGCAGCGCGACTTGACCGATTCCACCGTACTGAGAAATATCGGTGTGGGTTTTGGTTACAGCGTATTGGCTTACGATAGTTGTTTGCGCGGGTTGAATAAACTTGAAGTAAATCCTGAACGTTTAGCCGCTGACTTGAATGAAAGCTGGGAAGTACTCGCTGAACCCATACAAACCGTCATGCGTCGCTATGGTATTGAAAACCCCTACGAGCAATTAAAAGAACTCACACGCGGCAAAGGCATCACCAAAGAAGCGCTGCGCGAGTTTATTCAAGGTCTGGCCATACCAGATGGAGCAAAAAAACGATTGTTAGACATGACGCCAGCCAGTTACATAGGTCTAGCTGCGAAATTAGCGCGCGATGTTTGATTTACTCTCGCACCATAAAAAAAGCCGGCTTCGTTGCCGGCTTTTTTATTCAGCGCTACTTATCTCACACAACAGCGCCATCAGTTTCATCTTTGGGTTTAATCGGCTTGATCAAATCTTCTCGCTTGACGCCTAGCCACATCGCCACGGCCGCCGCAACGAATACCGATGAATAGATACCAAACAAAATACCAATCGTCAGAGCTACCGCAAAGAAATGCAACGTCGGACCACCAAACAGCAGCATCGACAACACCATCAACTGTGTGCATCCGTGGGTAATCACCGTGCGTGAAATCGTGCTGGTGATGGCGTGATTAAGGACATCTGGCGTTGTTAATTTACCGTAGCGACGATCACGGAAAGTTTCTCTTACCCGATCAAACACCACCACGGATTCATTCACCGAATAGCCGAGTACTGCCAAAACGGCTGCCAGCACCGTGAGCGAAAACTCCCACTGGAAATAGGCAAAAAATCCCAAGATAATGATTACATCATGTAAGTTAGCGATGATGGCTGCAACAGCAAATTTCCATTCGAATCGAAAGGCCAGATAAATCATGATGCCCACGATCACAAAAATCAGCGCAGTCAGTCCATCATGAGCCAATTCTTGACCTACTTGTGGACCAACAAATTCCACTCGCTTCAAGATCACTGATG
>JBIIQR010000048.1:0-7465 GCA_044341985.1 Burkholderiaceae bacterium | reverse complement strand
AGGCTCTAGGGAGATCTGCTCTAAGTACAAATGATAGCTTTTGATGACAGCAGAGATGCCGTTTACTTCTGCGTTCTGCAGTAAATAACGATGAATATTTATAAACAAGGACGCGTGAATATTCGGCTGCCAATTCACAAACCAGTCGGTTGAAAAAGGCAACATGCCTTTGGGCGGTGATACGCCACGAATTTCCTTGTAAAGTCGTAAGAGACGATCTCTCGAAAGGCTAGTCTCAGTCTCCAGTACTTGTAGGCGTGCGCCTAATTCGATCAGCTGAGAGGCGATACTAATTTGCTCGCCATCCGACACAACGCTTTTACTCGCCATATCACGTATCCAATTTCTTAGAGCTCATTACTTACCCTCGAAAGGCTGAACAGCCATCAGAAGCGCAGCGTGAGTCGTCGCAAGTGAAATATCTCGCCCTTGACTAGCGAGTATTTCAATAATAGCTTCGTCTTCAAAACGAAGCCGTGCCAGCATCATGTTACTGGAGGCTAGCCTAATAACCTGCGCACTGGATAAGCTATCGAGCACATCCACCAATCCACCTGGCAACCCTAAACGAAAGATAGCGCTCGCGCGATCGGCTCGAATCATCTGACGTGCCAACATCAGATAATTCAAATTCGCGTCTCGGATCTCAGTCAGAATTTCATTATTTTTCACACGGCTTCCTTTGCTATGCACAAACGCAAACACTGCGCTTCAAGGACTATTTTGCGATGAAGAGTTGCTTGTGGGAAGCGGTGTGAATCGGTTTATTTTGACGGTGGTGGGCGCTTATTCCTGTCGGTGTTTGTCTGACAAAAAAACTTATAGTTCATAACTGTCATGCCCACCCGATAACGCGTTCTCTACCATCTTTCGCGTCAAGCTCGGAGCAAGTAATTCAATAAAGGTAAACACATAACTACGCAAATAAGCACCCTCTTTTAACGCTACACGCGATAAATTCATACCAAACAAATGGCCCGCCGGAATTGCCTTGAGGTTGACATCGCGCGTCGCGTTGTACGCCAGGCCAGCAATAATGCCTATGCCCATCCCAAGTTCAACGTAAGTTTTGATCACATCCGCATCAATCGCTTCCAAAATCACATCCGGTTTGAGACCGCGACGTGCAAATGCCTGATCAATTTTATTTCGACCGGCGAATGCGGCGTCGTAGGTAATGAGTGGGTAAGCCGCGATATCTTCCAACGTGATTGACTTTAGCTTTAGCAGTGGATGTTCAGTCGGCGTAATGACCATGTGCTCCCATTGAAAGCAGGGTAATGACACCAAACCATCAACTTCCGCAATTGCTTCAGTGGCAATCGCCACGTCAGCCTGATTATTAATCACCATCTCTGCAACTTGCTTAGGATTGCCCTGCAAGAGCGACAGCCTCACCTTAGGAAATTTTTGCGAGAACTGCTGCACAACCGATGGCAGCGAGTAGCGCGCCTGAGTATGCGTGGTGGCGATAGTCAAACTACCTGAATCCTGGGCGGCAAATTCTTTGCCTATCCGTTTTAGGCCCTCGACTTCTTGCAGAATCAATTCCACCGACTTAAGTACTTGCCTACCCGGCTCGGTCAAGCCGCGTATACGCTTGCCATGGCGACTGAAGATATCTATCCCCAGCTCTTCCTCGAGCTCAATAATGGCTTTGGAGACGCCCGGCTGCGATGTAAACAGCGCCTTGGCGGCATCCGTCAGGTTGAAATTTTGTCTGACCGCCTCGCGGACAAAACGAAATTGATGGAGATTCATGCAAGGACTCCTGTCGGATCCAAAAATTAACTACTATAAATTATTGATTTATATGACTTTTTTATTATTTGATGCCATTTATAAAACTTTTATTTGCGTCAAATCTCTTTATATCCACAAATCATATAAGCAAATAAATTCTCTGTCGTTTGGAATATAGGCGAAGTTTATTAGCATTTCGGCTTCTTCGCGCGAGGCTTTATGACTTTGTCTTATGTAATTTCTGGTTTTGCCGTCGGCTTGTTGGTGGGCCTGACAGGCGTGGGCGGCGGGTCGCTAATGACGCCCCTACTCACTCTTTTATTTGGGATCAACCCAACAGTAGCGGTCGGGACCGACCTCGCCTTTGCATCCATCACCAAGTCGGCCGGAACCATTGCCCACCGCATTCGTGACAACGTGCATTGGGACATCGTTATTCGTCTGTGCATAGGCGCATTGCCTGCCGCTGTGATTGCTACGCTGGCTCTGAAATATTTTGGATCACTCGACAAACACCTGGGTCAAATCATTCGCTATGCAATTGCGTTTTCCGTGATCCTGACAGTGCTTGCCATCATCGGCCGCAGTCGCATGCTGGCCTGGATTAACAGTCACCCTGAACGCCAACTGCACGGACGTAACCAAGCGATAGCAACCATCGTTGCGGGGGCCATTATTGGCACATTAGTGACTATTTCATCGATCGGTGCCGGCGCCGTTGGTGCAACGATTCTGGTTCTTCTCTACCCCAACCTCAAGCCCGCTGAAGTCGCCGGAACAGATATCGCCTATGCCGTGCCACTAACGGCAATTGCCGCTTTGGGTCATTGGTGGTTAGGTTCTATCAATTGGGAGCTGTTAGTCACCCTATTACTCGGCTCAGTGCCTGGCATTACTCTAGGTTCACTGGTTTCACGCTCAGTGCCTGAAAAATTTTTACGCGGACTGCTAGCCGCTACGCTGACTGGTGTAGCCGCTAAGTTAGTGCTGTAAACGGATTAACTCAAGGACTCGCTCATGTATCGCTACGACCAATACGACCATCAGATCGTTAAGGAACGCGTCGCACAATTCAAAAGCCAGGTTGAACGTCGCCTGGGTGGAGAGTTGAGCGAAGATGAATTCCGCCCTCTCAGATTACAAAACGGCCTCTACCTTCAGCGTCATGCTTATATGTTGCGGGTAGCGATTCCTTATGGGTTACTGTCATCAACGCAGATGCGCAAGCTGGGACATATCGCACGCGCCTATGATCGCGGCTATGGTCATTTCACGACACGCCAAAATATTCAATACAACTGGATAGAGCTTGAGCAAACACCGGAAATTTTGGCTGAGTTAGCCACCGTTGAAATGCACGCTATTCAAACGTCGGGCAACTGCATACGTAATATCACTGCAGATCAATTTTGTGGAGTGGCTGCTGATGAATTAGCTGATCCACGGCCTTACATAGAAATTCTTCGTCAATGGAGTACGTTCCATCCTGAATTCGCCTACCTGCCACGCAAATTTAAAATCGCGGTGAATGCAGCGGCTGAAGATCGCGCCGCGGTGCAGGTACATGACATTGGTCTTAATTTGATTAAAAATGCATCTGATGAATTAGGATTTCAGGTACTGGTTGGTGGTGGGCTCGGACGTACTCCGATTATTGGCAGCGTGGTTCGTGAATTTCTCCCGTGGGAGCATTTGCTGACGTATATCGAAGCCGTGATGCGCGTCTATAACCAATACGGTCGTCGCGATAACAAATACAAAGCACGTATAAAAATCTTACTCAAAGCCTTAGGCGTGGAAGAATTTACGCGTCAGGTCGAAGCCGAATGGTTGCACTTGAAAGATAGTCCCAGCACTATCACGCAAGAAGAATTGAAGCGTGCCAGCAGCTACTTCGCGCCACCTGCTTACGAAAATTTACCCACCGACGAAAGCGCGCTGCAATCTTTACGCTCAACCAATAAAGCCTTCTCTAACTGGGTGCAGCGTAATGTTCGCCCACACAAAGTCAATGGCTATGCAATCGCCACACTGTCACTGAAAAAAACCGGCGTTCCGCCGGGTGATGCGACGGCAGATCAAATCGATTTCGTGGCAGATCTGGCTGAGCGTTACAGCTTTGCTGAATTACGCGTCACCCATGAACAAAACCTGGTGCTGGCTGATGTGAAGCAATCAGATTTATTTAAGCTATGGGAAGAGCTGAAAGCGCATGGTCTAGCTACGCCTAACATCGGTTTGCTCACCGATATTATTTGCTGTCCCGGCGGTGATTTTTGCTCACTCGCCAATGCTAAATCGATCCCGATTGCGCAAGCAATTGCTGAGCGTTTTGATAACATGGATTTTCAGCACGATATTGGCGAAATCGAACTGAACATCTCCGGCTGCATTAACGCTTGCGGTCATCATCACGTGGGCACGATAGGCATACTCGGCGTCGATAAAGATGGGTCGGAGTGGTATCAAGTATCGATCGGTGGCGCGCAAGGTAACCATAGCGCTATTGGCAAGATCATTGGCCCTTCGTTCGCTGCCGGAGAAATGCCGGAAGTGATTGGTCGTTTGCTTGAAGTCTACGTACGCGATCGCATAGAAGATGAGCGCTTTATTGATACGGTTAATCGAGTTGGTATTAATCCATTCAAAGATCATGTATACGGAACGCCGATTAAACACGGCACCTTCGCAGCGGGAGAAGATGCTCATGCCTAACATTATTAAAGACAAAGCGATCGTGTCTGATGACTGGACGCTGCTGAAATTAGCCGAAGGCGAAACAGCGGAATCGGTGAAGGTACCTGCTGGCAAACAGATTGTTCCTCTGAATGTCTGGATGGCTCAAAAAACACCATTGCAATCACGTAGCGATATCGGTGTGTGGATCGCCAGTGATGAACGCGCTGAAGTATTGGGCGATGCGGTAACGACGCTACCGCTGATTGCGATAGATTTCCCTAGTTTCACCGATGGTCGCGGTTACTCGATCGCCTATCAGCTGCGCGCGCGCCAAGGTTTTGAAGGTGAGCTGCGTGCTATTGGAGATGTGTTGCGCGATCAATTGTTTTATATGCAGCGCGTAGGCTTTAATGCCTTCGCAACACGCCCGGATCGAAGCATAGAGGACGCCCTCAAAGGCTTAACGGATTTCTCTGATACCTACCAAACATCGTGGGATCAAAAAACCCCATTATTTCGTCGTGTGCCACGCCCTGCCGCTGAGGAAACCCTATGAGCACGGCGAATTACGATCAGGTTCTAGCAACAACTCGCGCTACGCTTGAGCGTATTGCTACTGATTTTGCACCTGCGGTCTTTGCATCCAGCCTGGCAGCTGAAGACATGGTGCTCACTGATCTTATTTTGAGAGCGAAGCTGCCGATAAAAATTTTCACACTAGAGACAGGTCGCCTGCACGCAGAAACTTTAGGTGTGCTGGATGCGATACGCAGTACCTACGGTGCCGATCTTGCGCAATACAAACCAGAGCCTGCAGCGATCGAAACGTATGTGCGTGAAAATGGATTGAATGCTTTTTATGACAGCGTAGAGATGCGCAAAGAATGCTGTCGCATCCGTAAGGTTGAGCCACTCAACCGCGCACTCGCCGGAAACAAAGCTTGGATTACCGGACAACGCCGCGCGCAATCGACTACACGCAGTGATCTCGCGGTGCAAGAAGATGATGCTGCGCACGCGATGCAAAAATTTAATCCGCTTACCGATTGGACTGAAGAACACATCTGGCACTACATCCGTAATAACGAGGTGCCCTACAATCCGCTCCATGACAAAGGCTATCCCTCTATAGGTTGCGAACCCTGCACGCGCGCCATACAACCCGGCGAAGATATACGTGCGGGTCGCTGGTGGTGGGAATCCCCTGACACCAAAGAATGTGGGTTGCACGTCGTTGACGGCAAACTCATTAGAATCAAACCCGCTATGAACGAGACACCAACACCATGAATACCCCCGCTGAAAAAATCGTCATTGATGCTGCCAGCAATCGCCATCTGGATTGGCTGGAATCTGAAGCTATTCACATCATGCGTGAAGTGGCGGCCGAATGTACTAACCCCGCGTTACTTTTTTCGGGTGGTAAAGATTCCGTTGTATTGCTTCGAATCGCCGAAAAAGCTTTTCGTCCAGGGAAATTTCCTTTTCCATTAGTGCATATCGATACCGGCCATAACTTTGAAGAGGTGATTCAATTCCGTGATCATCGCGTAGCTGAGCTGGATGAACGACTGATAGTCGGCTCTGTCGAAGATTCAATTAAACGTGGCACGGTTCGCTTGCGAAATCCACAAACAGATTCTCGCAATGCTGCTCAAGCGGTGACATTGCTTGAGACGATAGCGCAGTATAAATTTGATGCGTGTATTGGCGGCGCTCGTCGTGATGAAGAAAAAGCGCGCGCTAAAGAACGTATCTTTTCTTTCCGCGATGACTTTGGTCAGTGGAACCCGAAAGCACAACGTCCTGAGCTATGGGATTTGTATAACACTCGCGTTCATGCCGGTGAAAACATGCGTGTATTCCCTATCTCAAACTGGACTGAGCTTGATGTATGGCAGTACATCGCGCGGGAAAAACTCGAGCTGCCGACCATTTATTACGCGCACGAACGCGAGGTCATTCCGCGTAATGGCTTACTGGTACCGCTGACTCCACTCACGCCAGCACAAGAAGGTGAAAAAGTCGAAAAGCGTATTGTTCGTTTTCGTACCGTTGGCGATATTTCATGTACCTGCCCAGTCGCCTCCACGGCATCCACCGTGAATGACATTATTGCTGAGACGGCGGTCACCCAAATTACCGAACGCGGTGCTACGCGTATGGACGACCAAACCTCAGAAGCTTCGATGGAAAAGCGTAAAAAAGAAGGATATTTCTAATGAATGCCGTTGTTGATAAAAACAATCTACATACTGATGCGCTCTCTCATGAGCGTGGCATGCTGCGCTTCATCACCGCTGGCTCGGTGGATGATGGAAAAAGTACGCTGATCGGCAGACTACTCTTCGATAGCAAAGGCATCTTTGCTGATCAACTCGATGCGATTTCTCGCGCACGTCACAAGCGCACTGTCGGTGATATGGTTGATTTGTCGCTGCTGACGGATGGCCTTGAAGCTGAACGTGAACAAGGTATCACGATCGATGTGGCGTATCGCTACTTTGCCACACCCAAACGAAAATTCATCATCGCCGATGCGCCGGGCCATGAACAATACACACGCAATATGGTCACGGGCGCATCTACTGCTGATGCTGTGATCATTTTGATTGATGTATCAAAAGTAACCATCTCAGCTGACGGCCAAGCTGAGCTATTGATACAAACAAAACGCCATTCGACCATCGCTAAGCTACTGCAGATTCAGCACGTGATTGTGGCTGTCAACAAAATGGATTTGATTAATTATGATCAGACCATCTACAACCAAATCGTGGCGTCGTATCAGGAATTTGCAGCGCAATTAGGACTGAAAGGTATACACCCTATTCCGCTCTCAGCGCTGGCTGGTGACAACGTGGTCACACGTGGTGAAAAATTAAGTTGGTATCAAGGTCCAACGCTGATTGAATTGCTAGAATCCTTGTCTGTTTATGATGATGAGCACAAAGCCGCCTTCCGCTTTCCAGTGCAACTGGTGGCGCGTCACAATGGCCATGAAGCGAATGACTTCCGCGGATACATGGGTCGCGTAGAAGCT
>JBIIQR010000177.1:0-4338 GCA_044341985.1 Burkholderiaceae bacterium | reverse complement strand
TGGCACGATGCGACTGGGTGCGCAAACCTGCGCGGTTAAAGCAGGTACGCTGGCCGCTGAGATTTATGGTGCTGAGGTAACTGAACGTCACCGTCACCGGTACGAAGCGAATAACCATTATCTCGACCGCGTAGAAAAATCAGGCTTAGTGGTGTCGGCACGCACGCCGCATGAATCCTTATGCGAAATTATGGAGCTGCCACGCACCGGAGAGCATTCTCATCCTTGGTATATGGGTGTGCAATATCACCCTGAATTCAAATCAACGCCACGTGCGGGTCATCCTTTGTTCATTTCATTTATTACTGCAGCGCTGGCACACAAAGACGCTACCGGACAAAGGAAAGCCGCATGAAACTCTGTGGATTTGATGTTGGCTTAGACCATCCATTTTTTTTGATCGCAGGACCCTGCGTGATCGAATCCGAGCAGATGGCATTGGATACAGCGGGAGCGTTGAAAGAAATGACGTCGGCCTTAGGCATTCCTTTTATTTATAAATCATCGTTTGATAAAGCCAATCGTTCTTCGGGCAAATCATTTCGTGGTTTAGGAATGGAGAAGGGCCTAGAAATTCTGGCGACAGTAAAAAAACAATTACACGTACCCGTGCTGACGGATGTGCATGAAGTGCATGAAATTAAACCGGTGGCTGCGGTGGTGGATGTGATTCAAACCCCAGCATTTTTATGTCGCCAAACTGATTTCATTCGCGCATGTGCTCAATCAGGCATACCCGTGAATATCAAAAAAGGCCAGTTTCTCGCGCCCGGTGATATGAAAAATGTGATTGATAAAGCACGTGAAGCAGCGCGCGAAGCCAATCTGCCTACGGATGTGTTTATGGCGTGTGAACGTGGTGTGTCGTTTGGCTATAACAATCTGGTGTCGGATATGCGCTCACTCGCGATCATGCGCGAAACCGCGTGTCCTATCGTTTTTGATGCGACGCACTCGGTGCAATTACCCGGTGGGCAGGGAAGTACCTCGGGTGGTCAACGTGAATTCGTGCCGGTGTTAGCACGCGCGGCTGTGGCGGTTGGTATTTCTGGCTTGTTTATGGAAACGCATCCCGACCCTGCGAATGCAAAATCGGATGGTCCTAACGCTGTACCGCTGCATCGCATGCGCGAGTTGCTCGCCAGCTTGGCTGAGATCGATCGTGTAGTTAAAAGCAAACCATTCCTAGAAAACGATTTTTCGTAATTTTGTTTTCTGGTGAGTGACAAATAATAAATGCAGTAATCATCAATCTGTCTGGAGAAATGAATGAGTGCAATCGTTGACATCATTGGCCGCGAAATTCTGGATTCGCGCGGCAATCCTACGGTCGAATGCGATGTGCTGTTGGAGTCGGGTGTCATGGGCCGTGCGGCCGTGCCTTCTGGCGCATCGACGGGCTCGCGTGAAGCGATTGAATTACGCGATGGCGATGCTAAGCGTTACTTGGGTAAAGGCGTGCTCAAGGCCTGTGAAAACATTAACACCGAAATTTCCGAAGCCATTATGGGTTTGGATGCAAGTGAACAAGCTTTCCTAGATCACACGATGATTGATTTGGATGGCACGGATAACAAAGCGCGTTTAGGTGCGAATGCAATGCTGGCCGTATCGATGGCTGTTGCCAAGGCCGCTGCTGAAGAAGCAGGCTTGCCGTTGTATCGCTACTTCGGTGGTTCGGGCGCGATGCAAATGCCAGTGCCTATGATGAACGTGATTAATGGTGGCGCGCACGCAGATAACAATCTGGATCTGCAAGAGTTCATGATTATTCCGGTCGGTGCGCCAAGTTTTCGTGAGTCAATCCGTTACGGTGCTGAAGTCTTTCATCACCTGAAAAAAATCTTGCACGACAAAGGCTTGACGACAGCGGTGGGTGACGAAGGTGGTTTTGCGCCATCGGTAAAAAATCATGAAGAAGCGATACAGCTAATTTTGCAGGCGATAGAAAAAGCAGGGTATGAGCCGGGAACACAAATCGCACTTGGACTGGATTGTGCCGCTTCTGAATTCTACAAAGATGGCAAGTACCATTTGGCGGGTGAAGGCTTAGTTTTGTCTTCTGGCGACTTCACTAATTTGCTGTCGACCTGGTGTGATAAATACCCCATCATTTCGATTGAAGATGGCATGCACGAAGGTGACTGGGATGGCTGGGCGACATTGACTAAGGCCTTAGGCAAAAAAGTGCAGTTGGTGGGTGATGATTTATTCGTGACCAATACAAAGATTTTGCGCGAAGGCATACAGAAAGAGATCGCCAACTCTATTCTCATTAAGATTAATCAAATCGGCACATTGACTGAAACCTTTGCAGCCATCGAGATGGCAAAACGCGCAGGTTATACCTCAGTGATTTCGCATCGTTCTGGTGAAACTGAGGATTCAACGATTGCCGACATCGCTGTGGGGATGAATGCGTTGCAAATCAAAACGGGTTCCATGTCGCGCTCAGATCGCATGGCTAAATACAACCAGCTCCTGCGCATCGAGGAAGATCTTGGCGATATCGCCAGCTATCCCGGTCGTCAGGCGTTTTACAACCTGAAATAAGCCCGCATGCCAGGCCTCGTTTTAACGCGGACTGGTCTTGGGCTCACGGACTATGCCGTGCGACTGATCGTTATTGGTCTAACTGTATTGCTAATCCTTATCCAGTACCCTTTGTGGTTGGGTAAGGGTAGTTGGTTACGCGTGTGGGATTTGTCGCGCCAGCTCGATAGCGCTTTAGTCAAAGAGCAAGAGCTGCGTGAACGTAACGCTAAACTGGCATCCGAAGTGCAGGATTTGAAAGAAGGCACGGGCGCATTAGAAGAACGCGCTCGTTACGAACTAGGTTTGATTAAAGATAATGAGACCTTTGTTCAGATTCTTGAGGGTGAGGCTAAAAAAACTGCTCCGACTGCACCCAGTACTCCTAAACCCTAACACTTCATTTAATGCGGTAGCTCGCCAGGTAACTGCACCGCATCCGAGATCGCCTGAGCGGCGAACAATTGCATGCAATCCACCGCGTCAAACGCGTAGTGCCTTCCGCAAAAATCACAATCAATTTCTAAACCGCCTAAGTCGGCGAGTGCAGAATCAATTTCTTCCTTGCCGAGCATTTTTAGCATATTGCCGACGCGTTCACGCGTGCACGTGCAATGAAATTGCGGATGACGTGGCTCGAATACGCGCACAGTCTCTTCCCAGTAAAGTCGCTGCAATAGCGTCATGATGTCGGTGGTGAGCATTTCTTCTTGCGTTACCGTCGACGCCAACATCACCGTTCTATCCCACGTATCTGCATCGTTGATAGGGCTTGCTTGAATCCCACCTTCAGTAGGTAGTTTTTGCAATAGCAGACCGCGCGCTGTATGTTCATCGGCGGCTAACCATAAACGCGTATCCAGCTGCTCTGAACGCAGCATGTAATTTTCTATGATGGTAGCGATAGTGTCGCCATCCAGCGCCACTATCCCTTGATAGGCTTGTTGGCCGGGAAGTTTGTCAGCCGGATCTAATGTAATCGCGAATCGCCCCTGACCCTGGGCGTTGATGAGATGCTGTAGCTTTGCATCGTCTGCGACGTGCGCCTCTTCAGCTAATTTTGCAGTGGCGCGCAGTTTGAGAGAGGCATCACATTCCACCACGAGTAATTGCACCGGTCCATCGCCGTGAATTTGCATGATGATGGAACCATTAAATTTAAGATTTGCTGACAGCAATGCGGCAGCCGACATCATTTCACCCAGCATGGTGATCACGGCACGTGGATACGATCGCAAAGCGAGTACCTGACGCCAGGCATCGGAAATCTCGACCAGTTCGCCGCGCACTTGCGATTGCTCGAACATGAATTTTTGAAGCGTATCCATGCGATTAATCGATGCGTTTGAGTTCTTGTTTGAAGTAGGCTGCGCGTTCGATATAGGTTTGAACGCCGCGCTGAATATCGTTGATCTGCTCTTGAGTTAACTCTCTCACTGCTTTGGCAGGTGAACCCATGATCAGTGAGTTATCGGGAAATTCTTTACCCGAGGTGACTAAGGCACCAGCAGCGACTAAGCAATTTTTCCCAATGACAGCGCCATCTAAAACAACCGCTTGTATACCTATCAAGCTGCCATCACCGACGGTACATCCGTGCAGCATAGCTTGATGACCGATGGTGACATTCTTCCCCACTTTCAAAGGGTAGCCCAAGTCGGTGTGTAATACGGCGCATTCTTGTACGTTGCTACCTTCACCAATCGAAATCAGTTCATTGTCCCCCCGAAGAGCTGCACCAAACCAAACGCTGGTATTGGCAGCAAGGTGAACGTTGCCAATCACGCTGGCTGAGTCAGTGACATA
>JBIIQR010000347.1:0-7578 GCA_044341985.1 Burkholderiaceae bacterium | reverse complement strand
TCCATCTCGCCGAAACGCTGACCACCAAATTGCGCCTTACCACCCAGAGGTTGCTGAGTCACCAGCGAGTAAGGCCCGGTAGAACGAGCATGCATCTTATCGTCAACCAGATGGTGCAATTTCAAGACGTGCATGTAACCGACCGTGACTGAGCGCTCAAAGGCTTCGCCAGTACGTCCGTCATACATCGTGACCTGATTCTTAGAAGCCGTCATACCCAATTTCTTGGCAATGGCGTCAGGATAAGCAAGATCCAACATGCGATGGATTTCAGTCTCATGAGCACCATCAAAAACTGGCGTTGCAAATGGCACGCCATCTTTCAGGTTTTCACTCAACTCGAAAATCTCAGCGTCTGAGAACTTGTCGAGATCTTCAGTACGACCAGATTCGTTATAAATCTGTTTCAGGAAATTACGCACTTCAGCGGCTTTAGTTTGCGCCTTGAGCATTTCGCCGATACGCAAACCCAGACCCTTGGCAGCCCAACCCAAGTGAACCTCGAGTACCTGTCCCACGTTCATACGCGAAGGAACGCCCAGTGGATTGAGCACGATATCTGCTGGTGTACCGTCAGCCATGTAAGGCATGTCTTCTACAGGAACAATGCGTGAAACCACACCCTTGTTACCGTGACGACCCGCCATCTTGTCACCTGGTTGCAGACGGCGTTTTACTGCCAGATACACCTTGACCATCTTCTGCACACCCGGAGGCAACTCGTCACCCTGAGTGAGTTTCTTGCGCTTCTCTTCAAAGGCGAGATCGAATTGATGACGCTTCTCAGCGATAGATTCTTTGATCGCCTCAAGAGCTGCAGCAGCATCGTCATCGGCTGGGCGAATATCAAACCAATGATATTTTTCTAACTCAACCAAGTATTCCTTAGTGATTTGCGCACCCTTAACCAATTTCTTGGGGCCGCCATTAACCACTTTACCGATCAGCATTTTTTCTAAACGCTGAAAAGCATCGCCTTCAACAATACGCAACTGATCGTTAAGATCTAAGCGGTAACGCTTGAGTTCGTCATCGATAATCTGTTGTGCACGTTTGTCGCGTTGAATTCCTTCGCGAGTAAACACTTGAACATCAATCACCGTGCCGATCATTCCTGAAGGGACGCGCAGCGAAGTATCTTTTACATCCGATGCTTTTTCACCGAAAATCGCGCGCAGCAATTTTTCTTCCGGTGTCAGTTGGGTTTCACCTTTAGGCGTGACCTTACCAACCAACACATCGCCCGCCTCAACTTCAGCACCGATATAAACGATGCCTGATTCGTCCAGACGCGCCAATTGATTTTCAGCGAGATTAGAAATATCACGCGTAATTTCTTCTGGTCCGAGTTTTGTGTCGCGAGCCACCACCGAAAGTTCTTCGATATGAATCGAGGTATAGCGATCATCTGCTACTACCTTTTCCGAAATCAAAATGGAATCTTCGAAGTTATAGCCATTCCATGGCATGAAGGCGACCAACATGTTTTGACCCAAGGCGAGTTCGCCAAGATCAGTCGATGCACCGTCAGCAATCACATCGAGGCGCGCAACACGGTCACCCACTTTTGCGATCGGACGCTGATTGATGTTGGTGTTCTGATTCGAGCGTGTGTACTTGATCAGGTTGTAGATGTCGACGCCAACTTCACCCGCTTGGGCTTCATCATCATTCACACGAATCACGATACGACCCGCATCCACGTAGTCGACCACACCACCACGTAAAGCCTGCACTGTCGTACCTGAGTCAACAGCAACTGTGCGCTCAACGCCGGTACCAACAAAGGCTTTTTCGGGACGCAAGCAAGGTACAGCTTGACGTTGCATGTTTGCACCCATCAACGCACGGTTCGCATCATCGTGTTCAAGGAATGGAATGAGTGAAGCAGCAACTGACACGATCTGTCCAGGCGCCACGTCCATGTACTGAACGCGCTCAGGCGATACCAGAATGGTTTCACCGGCTTCACGTGCAGATACCAGCTCATCGGACAAATTGCCTTTTGCATCGATCGTCGCGTTAGCCTGCGCAATAATGTAGCGACCTTCTTCGATCGCGGACAAGTAGTCGATCTGGACACCGACCTTGCCATCGACAACTTTACGGTAAGGCGTTTCCAGAAAACCGTACTCGTTTAAACGGGCATATAACGCCAGCGAGTTAATCAGTCCAATGTTTGGACCTTCAGGAGTTTCAATCGGACACACACGACCGTAGTGGGTGGGGTGTACATCACGAACTTCAAAACCAGCACGTTCACGTGTCAAGCCGCCAGGTCCCAACGCGGACACACGACGTTTGTGCGTGATCTCGGAGAGGGGATTGGTTTGGTCCATAAACTGCGAAAGCTGGGACGAACCAAAGAATTCGCGAATGGCCGCTGATATGGGCTTGGAGTTAATCAGATCGTGAGGCATAAGGTTATCCGCCTCAGCTTGACCAAGACGCTCCTTAACCGCACGCTCAACGCGTACTAAGCCAGCACGGAATTGGTTCTCAGCTAACTCACCTACACAACGCACACGGCGATTACCTAAGTGATCAATATCATCAACCTCGCCACGGCCATTACGCAACTCAACCAAGATCTTGATGACAGCAAGAATGTCTTCGTTCGAGAGCGTCATCAAGCCAGTCAACTCATCGCGGCTCACACGACGATTGAATTTCATACGGCCCACAGCGGACAGATCGTAACGATCTTCGCTATAAAACAAACCGTTGAAAAGCGCTTCGACTGATTCTTCCGTTGGCGGCTCTCCCGGACGCATCATGCGGTAAATCGCGATACGCGCTGCCATTTGCTCAGTAGTATCGTCAGCACGCAATGTTTGCGAGATGTAGCCACCTTGATCAAGGTCATTCGTGTATAGCGTTTGAACATCCTTGATGTTCGCATCACGCAAGCGACCCAACAACTCTTCGGTCAACTCGTCATTGGCGCTAGAGATAACTTCGCCAGTTTCTGGATCAACCACGTTAGTCGCCAGAACTCGACCAATCAGATAATCTTCAGGAACGGATATGTGTTTAATACCCGCTGCCTCAACATCGCGTACGTGCTTGGCATTAATACGCTTGTCTTTAGGGACAATGACCTTGCCCGCTTTGTCAGAAATATCAAAACGCGCCACTTCGCCACGCAGACGCTCAGCGACAAATTCCATCTCAGCGCCTTCTGAGCGCAAAGCGAAATTATCAAAGACAAAGAAATTAGCCAGAATTTGTTCCGACGACATTCCGATTGCTTTGAGCAAAATGGTCACCGGCATCTTGCGACGACGGTCGACACGGAAATACAAAATGTCTTTAGGATCAAACTCAAAATCCAACCAAGAGCCACGGTAAGGAATGATACGAGCCGAAAATAAAAGCTTGCCGGAGGAGTGAGTCTTACCACGATCATGCTCAAAGAACACGCCGGGCGAACGATGGAGCTGCGACACAATCACGCGCTCGGTGCCATTGATGACGAAAGAGCCATTAACCGTCATGAGCGGTAATTCGCCCATGTAGACCTCTTGCTCTTTCATTTCTTTGACCACAGGCTTGGTCGGCGATTCTTTATCGAGAATCACCAATCGAACCTTCGCACGAAGCGGCGAAGCATAGGTCAAACCACGCTGCTGACATTCCTTCACATCGAAGGGAGGGTCACCAAGTATGTAAGACAAAAATTCCAAACGAGCGAACCCGTTGTGTGAAACGATGGGGAAGATCGAGTTGAACGCTGATTGCAAACCCTCGCTCTTACGGGTACTAGGAACAGTATCCGCTTGCAAGAAATCGGTATACGATTCGAGCTGTGTAGCGAGAAGGTAAGGAACATCGTGAACGTTAGCGCGTTTTGCAAATGATTTGCGAATGCGCTTCTTCTCAGTAAATGAGTAGTGCATGAACACTCCGTGAGTGACAGGAAGGATAGAGAATTCAGGATTCAGTAATGAGTGCAACCATCACCGATAAACCCTCAAGTCTTTGCCCTTTTGTTGCGATCAATGCCGACGATAAATAGGATTTCTATTCTCGTCCCAGTTTCAAAACTCTAACAACGCCAAAAGAGCCAACACGGAACCCCGCCTCGCAACGAGGTCCCGCTGATTGACTCTGGCGCAACAAGCGCTAAAAACTAGAATTACTTGAGTTCTGCCTTAGCGCCAGCCTCTTCCAGCTTCTTCTTCGCTGCTTCTGCATCAGCTTTAGCTACACCTTCTTTAACAGGCTTCGGTGCGCCATCAACCAGATCTTTCGCTTCTTTCAGGCCAAGACCTGTAATTTCACGAACGGCCTTAATGACACCAACTTTATTAGCGCCAACGTCCGACAGAATCACGGTAAATTCAGTCTGCTCTTCAACTGCAGCAGCAGCGCCACCGCCTGCGGGACCTGCGACTGCCATTGCTGCAGCAGACACGCCAAATTTTTCTTCGAATGCTTTAACCAAGTCATTCAAGTCCATTACGGACATATGACCAACGGCTTCCAGAATGTCGTCTTTAGTAATTGCCATTTAAAACTCCTAAATTTTCGGTAAATGCTTGAGTGGTCCAAGGTAAGTCGTTGCTGCTCGCCATAAACATGGCTTATGCAGCTTCGGCTTCCTTCTTCGCCGCCAGAGCAGCCAGTGCGCGTGCAAATCCAGAAACAGGGGCTTGCATGATGCCCAACAACTGGGCGATCAACACTTCCTTGCTCGGGATACTTGCTAACGCAGTGACGCCAGCTTTGTTCAACGGACTTCCTGCGAAATTGCCTGCCTTAATGACCAACTTGTCGTTGCCTTTAGCAAAGTCATTAATGACCTTAGCTGCAGCAACCGCATCGTCCGAGATCGCATAGATCAACGGACCGGTCATTTCAGAGGCAAGAGCGGAAAACTGCGTTCCTTCCACGGCACGACGAGCGAGTGTGTTTTTCAACACGCGCAAGTAAACGCCATTGGAACGAGCTTTCGCACGCAGATCCGTCATGGGACCAACCTCAATGCCACGATATTCGGCCAACACCACTGTCTGAGCCGATGAAATTCGGGCAGAGACTTCGGCTACAACGGCCTTTTTGTCATTTAGATTGAGACTCACGTTCAACCTCCAAAAGTGATGATTAGCTAGTGCACAGCCGGGTGGCTGCCTGCCTCACATCGTTTCGAACACGGCGTCCGAAGTCAGGAGTTCTGCGACCATGCGATGCTTTGCATGGGGCCGAGAGACTGCAAAACTTGTCCGGGCTCGCCATCTGCGTTGGGCGCTTTGGGATCGCTCCCTCAGCTTATTAACCTTAGGCGCGATGAACTTGCGCTTTCAGGCCCAACGGTCTTTGATTGCCTGCAGTGACATTTCATTCACCACAGCCCAAAGATCTGCCTCGCATCCTTGCGGATACGAGGACTTAATTTTTTACATCAAGCCGACAACGTCGCCTGATCAATACGCACACCGCCACCCATCGTTGAGGACAGAGACACCTTGCGCAAATAAACACCTTTGCTGGTTGGTGGCTTAGCTTTATTGAGCGCATCTAACAAGGCCAACAGATTGGTCTTGAGATCAGCATCAGCAAATGATTTACGACCAATGGTCGCGTGCACGATACCGGCCTTATCAGTACGGTATTGCACTTGACCCGCTTTGGCGTTCTTGACCGCAGTCGCCACATCAGGAGTGACCGTTCCAACCTTAGGGTTAGGCATCAAACCACGGGGTCCGAGTACCTGACCTAACGTACCAACAATACGCATTGTGTCTGGCGAGGCGATCACGACGTCGAAAGGCATGTTGCCTGCTTTGATTGATTCAGCCAGATCTTCCATACCGACGATGTCTGCACCAGCGGCTTTAGCCTGCTCTGCTTTTTCGCCTGTCGCAAACACCGCAACACGCATAGTTTTGCCAGTACCTGCAGGCATAACCACCGCACCACGCACGACTTGATCTGATTTCTTTGCATCGACGCCCAGTTGAATGGCAACATCAATGGATTCATTAAACTTAGCCGTCGCCAATTCCTTAACTAACGCAATAGCGTTGTCGAATGGATAGGTTTTGGTGCGATCGACTTTGGCCTTAATAGCCTTAGCACGCTTTGATAAATTAGCCATTACAGACCCTCCACCGTAATGCCCATCGAGCGAGCAGAGCCCGCGATGGTGCGCACTGCAGCGTCCAAATCAGCCGCCGTGAGATCAGGCTTCTTCTGAGTAGCAATTTCTTCTGCTTGCTGACGGGTAATCTTGCCCACTTTATCCGAGTGAGGCTTAGCTGAACCCTTTTGAATTCCAGCTGCTTTTTTAATCAAAATCGTTGCTGGCGGAGTCTTCATCACAAACGTGAAAGACTTATCAGCAAACGCAGTAATCACCACAGGAATTGGCAGACCGGGTTCTACACCCTGCGTCTGAGCGTTAAACGCCTTACAAAATTCCATGATGTTCAGACCACGCTGACCCAGCGCTGGACCGATAGGTGGGGAAGGATTCGCTTTACCAGCTGGCACTTGCAGCTTGATAAAGCCTATGATTTTCTTTGCCATGAGGGCTCCTGTTATTGAGTGATAGCGCCTGTTCGTCAATATGACTACCGATTACTGAGGCTCCTCGGTTTACTGCTTGTAAAACTTTTTGCCGTATCTGACGCCTTATTGCACATCGCGCTACGGCCAGCGCCACTACAACTGATTGTGAGTTGCTAGTTAACTCAGGCTTTTTCTACTTGCCCAAATTCCAACTCAACCGGGGTTGCGCGACCAAAAATAGTGACCGACACACGAACCCGTGATTTCTCGTAATTGACTTCTTCAACATTGCCGTTGAAGTCAGTGAACGGACCATCTTTGATACGGACTAACTCGCCCACTTCGTAAAGTACTTTCGGACGCGGTTTTTCCACGCCCTCTTGCATCTGATGCATGATCTTGTCGACTTCATGCGGAGGAATGGGTGTCGGCTTGTTCGACTTACCACCAATGAAACCTGTGACCTTGTTAGTGTTCTTTACCAAGTGCCATGTCTCGTCAGTCATCTCCATCTCAACTAACACATAGCCCGGGAAAAAACGACGCTCAGTCACAGATTTGTGACCATTTTTCATTTCGATCACTTCTTCAGTCGGAACTAAAATCTGACCAAACTTATCATCCATACCTGCGCGAGTAATGCGCTCGGCTAATGCGCGTTGAACACTCTTTTCCATACCCGAATAGGCGTGCACAACGTACCAATGTTTCTTGCTACCAGAAGCTGCAGCAGCGCTTTGTTGGGTTTGTTCAGTCATCGTTATCTCCAGCCCAGAATAAGGTCATACAAAACGACCTCAAGCAGCTTGTCTGTACCCCATAGGAACAAGGCCATGACAAAAACAAAGCCAAAAACTACGCCAGTAATCTGCATCGCTTCTTTGCGCGAAGGCCAGACTACTTTCTTAGTTTCGCGCACAGATTCTCGGGCAAAACCAACAAAGCCTTGTCCGAGTGCTGATGTCCACGCTGCGCCACCTGCTAACAGCAATCCACCGATTAATACTGACGCACGAATAAGCGTTGCCTGACCGGCGAGCAAATAAAAACCTATCAAACCGGCGA
>JBIIQR010000046.1:0-7604 GCA_044341985.1 Burkholderiaceae bacterium | reverse complement strand
ACCACCGCTGGTGTTGTGGAGCCTATCAAATAAAGCTAGCAGCATGCCGTTGTTTACCACTAATTCACATTATGTAATCAATGTTCTGGCAGCTGATCAAGCATCATTAGCAGAACGCTTCGCCAGTCGACTACCCGATCGTTTCGACGGTGTGAGTTTTGATCTATCACCTACGGGTCTGCCTGTATTGACGGGTGTAGCTGCCTGGTTCGAGTGCCGCAATCGCAGTCAATATTCTGAAGGCGATCATACTATTTTTGTCGGTGAAGTTGAGCGCTGTACTTTTGAACCCAAACCTGCGCTGGTATTTCATGGCAGTCGCTTTGGTACGGTCGAAGGCTTAGTACCGCTTAAATAAATTCATGTTCATCGCTTCAGTAAGCGCTCCACGACATCGCTTGATTCAAACGCTGCACGACGCAGGCGATCATTAACACCCTGCCACTCATCGCCTGTTGGTGGGCGCTCAATCACAATCAACTCAGCATTCTTTGCATCTAACGTGCGTAAGCTTGAATACAAGCGATGAGCATACGTATCAGCTTGGTTTGGCATATGTTGATCAACTACTGCTTTTTGTTTTTCTTGCGTTCTCGCTGAATAATGCATCAATGCATAGGCAATATGCGCATTATCCAAACGCTGCAACAGCGGCAGTAGCTCTGCACTATCAACTAACACTAGTGGTGTGTTCGGTGCGTAATGCGCTTCAAGGCTGCCGGATACACGTGGCGCAGCTACGTCCGATGATGTAGGTAGTCCAGGCATACGCCCCAAACACTGCGCCAGTTGCGCGACACTGATTTGCCCCGGTCGTAAAACGACAGGTCCTATCGTCGCTAATCGCGTCAAGTCAACAATCGTCGATTCAATACCAACATCGCTTTGCCCACCATCTAACACACAAGTAATCGGGCTGTTAGTGGACTGTCCAAATTCATCCAACACATGCTGTGCTGTTGTGGGGCTGACATGACCGAATCGATTCGCTGATGGCGCAGCAATGCCACCTTGACCGTGACGAAACTCTGCCAACAAAGCACGCGCCACCGGGTGCGAAGGACAACGTAAACCGATTGAATTCTGTCCACCAGCAACTGCCGCAGGCACGCTATCAGCACGAGGCAAAATTAGTGTTAATGGCCCCGGCCAAAATGCATTGATAAGTAAATGGGCTTCCGGAGGAATAGCACTCGCCCAACGCGTTAATTCAGTGTTGTGAGCCACGTGCACAATAATGGGATGATTGGATGGTCTGCCCTTAGCCGTAAAAATAGCGGCAATCGCTTCCGGATTTGAAGCATCGGCACCCAAGCCGTAAACCGTCTCGGTAGGGAACGCAACCAACTTGCCCTGCTCCAGCAAGCGCGCTGCTCGCTGAATTTCTTGAATGTCCGGCATCATGACATCAAGCGTGAATACCAAGTAATTGACACGCAGCGAGACACTGCTTCTGTGCCTCTGCGATATGTTCAGCAACAAAGGTTACGTGACCCATTTTGCGACCGGGACGTGGATCATCTTTGCCATACAAATGAAGATTGGCACCTTTAATCGCCAATAATTTATCCCACGCAGGCTCAGTCGGATGCTGTGAATTATGTGTAAACCAAAGATCACCCAGCAGATTCAGCATCACGGCAGACGAATGCTGACGTGCATCACCTAAAGGTAGTCGCGCCATCGCTCTGACTTGCTGTGCAAACTGGCTCGTGATGCACGCATCCATCGTGTAGTGACCGCTATTATGCGGACGCGGTGCCATTTCATTCACCACTAAAGAACCGTCGCTCAACACAAAAAATTCTACGCACAGCACACCCACGTAACCCAGGCGATGAATGATTTCTAGTGCAGCTGCTTGGGCACGTTTAGCGCAATCATCACTCACATTCGGACCGGGAACGGTCGTAGTAAAAAGTATGCCGTCACGATGTACATTCTCAGCGATGGGATATACCACCGCTTGACCATCCGCACCACGTGCGGCTAACACCGACACTTCGTAGGCCAGCGGTAGCATTTTTTCTAAAACGCATTCAACATGATTCATGCGTTCAAAGGCAATACGCACGTCTTCTTTGGATGTAACGCGCACCTGTCCTTTGCCGTCATAGCCAAGGCGAACTGTTTTTAAAATTCCCGGAAACAGCGAGTCAGGAAGTACATCAATGTCAGCTGCTACAGCAATACGCTGATGCGGTGCCGGCAGAACACCCGATGCTTGCGCACACTCGGTGAAAAATTTTTTCTCAGCCAATCTATCTTGCGCAATCGAGACACACGCGGCTGTCGGCGCTACAAAGGTGTGTGCAGCTAAGGTAGATAAACTTTCAGCGGGGACGTTTTCAAATTCGGTAGTCACAGCAGCACACTGCGCACCGAGTTCCGATAGCGCGTTAGCATCGGTATAGGCCGCAGCAAGCAAATGATCAGCTGCATGACCTGCAGGGCAATCACTCGACGGTTCAAGCACGGCGACTTTATAACCCATGGCCTGTGCAGCATGCGTGAACATGCGACCAAGTTGACCACCACCCATCACACCCAACCAGGTGGAAGGCGAGGCGGAAGGTTTACATGAATTTTCCGGCGGAGTCGACGTGCTCATGCAGGCAAGGTCATCGCTTTGGCAGCGTCTGTTTGTTTGGCGCGGAAACTGAGTAATTTGTCAGCCAGTGCTGAATCATCCGCTGCAAGCATAGCTATTACAGCTAACGCGGCATTCGCAGCACCTGCTTCACCAATCGCAAAAGTCGCAACAGGTATACCTTTGGGCATTTGTACAATCGACATCAGCGAATCTTCACCACGTAAATATTTCGATGGCACCGGCACACCCATCACTGGCACAATGGTTTGAGAAGCCAACATCCCTGGTAAATGGGCTGCACCTCCCGCACCAGCAATAATGGCTCGCAAGCCGCGAGTGCGCGCTGATTTTGCGTAGTCAAACATTTGGTCGGGCATACGATGCGCAGAAATCACTTGGGCTTCATGTGCAATGCCGAATTCTTTGAGCATGGCAACCGCATGTTGCATCACCTCCCAATCGGAAGATGAACCCATGACGACTCCAACAACAGGCTTAGTTTGGCTCATCTTAGTCTTTCAAGGTTTGTCCGGTTAGGCGTTGCAACGCCTCACGGTATTTAGCGCCGGTTTTTTCAATCACGTCAGCAGGTAGCGCCGGTGCAGGCGCAGTCTTGCCCCAATCGTTTAATGTTTCCAAATAATCGCGCACGAATTGTTTATCAAATGACGGAGGAGATATGCCCTCTGCATACGAATCTGCTGGCCAAAAACGCGACGAATCCGCAGTCAACACTTCATCCATCAAATGCATCACGCCGTTATCGTCTAAACCAAATTCGAATTTAGTGTCCGCAATAATAATTCCGCGCGTCGCCGCATAATCGGCCGCCGCTTGATACAACTGAATACTGACATCACGCATTTTGGTAGCTAGCTCATTACCGATCCGATTTTTCATTTCATCAAAGCTGATGTTTTCATCATGCTCACCCAAGTCAGCTTTGGCGGCGGGCGTAAAAATGGGTTGCGAAAGTTTGGCTGCCATCTTCAAGCCCGCTGGCAAAGGAATGCCGCACACAGCACCTGTCGCTTGGTAATCCTTCCAACCCGAACCAATGAGATACCCTCGCACGACCGCTTCTACCAAAATGGGCTTGAGTCGCTTCGCCACCACCGCACGCCCGCGCACTTGATCTGCCTCTGCAGCGGAGACGACTGATTCTGGTGTGACACCCGTCAAATGATTGGGAACGATATGGCCCAATTTTGAAAACCAGAAATCAGACATCTGGTTCAGCACTTGGCCTTTGGTGGGAATCGGTTCATTCATCACCACATCAAATGCAGAAAGACGGTCGGTCGTGACGATCAAGATCTTGTCATTACCCACAGCATAATTGTCACGTACCTTGCCACGCCCTAGCAAGGGCAATGAGGTAATCGTCGATTCGTAAAGGCTAGTCATAAAAATTCGATGTGATGCAACGAGGCTAGAGTGTTACTGACTTAATTACTCAACTAGAGACAGTAAAAAATTAATTTGCCAGACTGTAGACATAACACTCGCGTCTACATAGTCTGACAAACGGAACGTCTGCTTGCTTTATTTAACTAGCTGCGACAATTCACCTTTGGTGTATTTGTCTGCCATTTTTTCTAATGGCATGGGTTTAATCCGAGCAGCTTGACCTTCGCAACCAAATGACAAATAACGCGCCTTACAAATTTGCATAGCTGCTTCACGTGCTGGCTTGAGAAAATCGCGCGGATCAAATTTCGATGGATTTTCTGCCAGGTAGCGGCGAACTGCAGCGGTCATGGCCAAACGTATGTCGGTATCAATATTGATTTTTCGTACACCGTGCTTAATACCCTCTTGAATTTCTTCTACAGGTACACCGTAGGTTTCTTTCATATCGCCACCAAACTGACGTATCTCTGCCAGCAATTTCTGCGGTACGCTGGAAGAACCATGCATCACCAAGTGTGTATTAGGAATGCGCTGATGGATTTCTTTGATGCGATCAATCGCGAGAATGTCGCCTGTAGGTTTACGCGAAAATTTATACGCGCCGTGGCTGGTACCAATCGCAATCGCCAACGCATCGCATTGTGTTTGACGCACAAAATCAGCCGCTTGATTTACATCGGTTAATAATTGCTCACGCGTCATCGTACCTTCGGCACCGTGACCATCTTCTTTATCACCCTTCATAGTCTCGAGCGAACCAAGCACACCCAATTCCGCTTCTACGGTCACACCAATAGCATGTGAAAACTCGACGACTTTGCGCGACACCTCGACGTTGTATTCATAGCTAGCGACGGACTTTCCATCAGCCATCAGC
Organism: Burkholderiaceae bacterium; assembly: GCA_044341985.1. Lineage (GTDB taxonomy): Bacteria > Pseudomonadota > Gammaproteobacteria > Burkholderiales > Burkholderiaceae_D > Pernthalerella. Next base: position 2,721 of record JBIIQR010000046.1, on the reverse strand, counting down.
GAACCATCCATCATGACCGATGAAAATCCGGATTTGATAGCCGCCATACACACCGCAGGTGACTGACCATGATCCTGATGCATCACCACAGGAATATGCGGATACGCTTCGACGGCTGCTGAAATCAAATGACGCAAAAAAGCTTCGCCCGCATATTTACGCGCGCCTGCTGACGCTTGCATGATGACGGGCGCACCAACCTCATCGGCCGCGGCCATGATGGCGGAGACTTGCTCAAGATTATTGACGTTAAAAGCCGGTAGGCCATAATTATTTTCGGCAGCGTGGTCTAGCAACTGACGAAGTGATACAAGTGCCATGTCAAAGTCTCCTGAATAAATTCAAAACAAAAATCAGCGATCACCAATCTTGGTGATCTTCAACGCATTAGTGCCACCGGTCTGACCCATGGGCTCGCCCCAGGTCATGATGACCATGTCATCTTTTTTAACCAAACCGCGCGCCAACAATAATTCTTCAGCGGCTTTCAGCACTGACTCACGATCATTGGCATCAGGTTTAAGTTCAAACGGCTGCACATTACGATACAACGCTACTTTGCGTTGTGTAGCACGGCTCGTGGTCATGGCATAAATCGGCATGTCGATATCGTGTCGACTCATCCACAACGGCGTTGAACCGGATTCGGTCAAAGCGACAATGGCGCGAGCGCGCAAATGGGAAGCCGTAAACAATGCGCCATAAGCGATCGATTCATCGATACGCGAAAAAGTCACATTCAGAAAATCAGCATCGAGCGACATCGGCTCAGCCTTTTCAGCTTCTGCACACACAGCCGCCATCATCTCCACCGTTTCAACTGGATATTTGCCAGCGGCTGTTTCAGCTGAAGTCATCACCGCATCAGTACCATCCAACACCGCATTTGCCACGTCGGATACTTCAGCTCGTGTTGGAACCGCGTTTTGTATCATCGACTCCATCATTTGCGTCGCCGTAATCGCTAACTTATTCGAATGACGCGCCATACGAATCATGCGCTTTTGCAGTGCAGGCACCATGGCATTACCGACTTCAACAGCGAGGTCACCACGCGCGACCATGATGCCATCAGAGGCATCAAGAATTTCTTGCAAAACCGGAATCGCTTCAGCACGTTCAATTTTTGCGATCATCAATGGCCTATGCGTCGTATGCGCTTCAGCGGCAATGTTAGCTAACTGACGTGCCATGATCATGTCCGTTGCGCTCTTTGGAAACGAGACAGCCACATAGTCGGCACCTAACTGCATCGCTGTCTTGATGTCTTCCATATCTTTGGCCGTTAATGCAGGCGCAGATAAACCACCACCTTGACGATTAATACCTTTGTTGTTGGATAGTTCGCCGCCAACTTTAACGGTCGTAAAAATCTCGCTGCCCTGCACACGATCAACGATTAGTACGATCAAACCGTCATTGAGTAAAAGAATGTCGGCAGGTTTGAGATCGCGCGGCAATTCTTTGTAATCTAAGCCGGCACGTGTTTGATCACCAAGCTCGCAGGTCGCATCGAGAATAAAAGGCGCGCCCTTGACCAGCTCGATTTTTCCCTCTTTAAATTTACCGACGCGAATTTTTGGCCCCTGAAGATCGGCCATGATGGCGACCTCGCGACCACAGGCAGCCGCAGCATCACGCACCATTTGCGCCCGCAGCACGTGATCTTCGGCTTTACCATGCGAAAAATTCAATCGCACTACATCAACGCCTGCTGCAATCATTTGTTGCAGCACTTCAGGCGTATTCGATGCAGGGCCTATCGTGGCAACAATCTTGGTGGCGCGTTGTTTTAGTTGAGTAGTCAATCAGTGGGCTCGCTGTTCAAGTATTTCAACGGCAGGAAGGACTTTACCTTCGAGGAATTCAAGGAAGGCACCACCGCCTGTGGAGATGTAACCCACTTTGTCAGTGATACCGTACTTGGCAATGGCAGCTAGCGTGTCACCACCACCTGCAATAGAAAAACCTTTAGATTGCGCAATCGCTATGGCGAGTGTTTTCGTACCTTCGCCAAATTGATCAAATTCAAATACACCGACGGGACCATTCCAAACAATAGTGCCAGCATCCAGCAATTGCGACGCTAACAGTTTTGCGGTTTGCGGTCCTATATCCAAAATCAAATCATCGGCTGCAACATCATTCACCGACTTCACCGTCGCAGTCGCGCTGGCTGAAAATTCTTTAGCACACACTACGTCAGTCGGTATAGGAACACTGGCTCCGCGCGCACTCATCATGTCAATGATCGCTTTAGCTTCTGAGACCAAATCGGCTTCGGCCAATGATTTACCAATTGGCAGACCGGCCGCCAACATAAAGGTATTCGCAATACCACCACCAACGATCAGTCGATCAACCTTGGCAGCTAAGGTTTTAAGAATCGTGAGTTTGGTGGAGACTTTAGAACCCGCAACAATCGCTGCGAGTGGACGAGCTGGATTGCCGAGCGCCTTGCCCAGCGCATCGAGTTCAGCAGCCAACAAAGGACCGGCACAAGCGATGGGGGCAAATTTTGCGATGCCGTGCGTTGTCGCTTCTGCGCGATGCGACGTACCAAAGGCATCGTTCACATACACATCGCATAACGCGGCCATTTTTTTGGCGAGTTCGTCGCTGTTCTTTTTTTCACCTGGATTGACACGGCAATTTTCAAGCAACACCACCTCACCCGGGGCGACGTCTACACCATTCACCCAATGTTGTTTCAGTGGCACG